>NZ_JCAFTG010000005.1:0-283296 GCF_059370035.1 Stenotrophomonas sp. YJH_SMC_37 | reverse complement strand
GGCGGTTCCGTTGGCCTAGCGTGCCGTGGCTGGCGTGTGCGCGGCGCTCAAACCACTGCGTGGAATGCTCAGGGAAGGGGGGCTGCAGGGCTGCGCCCTGCACCCGCAGAGGCAACGGCAACGGCAACGGCCGAAGCAAAACCTGGTTTCCTGTGGGATGGCGGGGTTGGTCCGGATGAGGGGGCGGCGGTTTGCGGGGGCAGCTGCAAGTACGTCCCTGTAACGTGGGTCGCCCCATCCATGCGGCTCACGCCCCCGCACCCGGACCCACCCCGCCTTCGACAGTTTTCCGCGATCTGTTGGAACGACGTATTGCCTCGGTGGGTGTCGACCTTGGTCGATACAGTAGATCCACGCCATGCGTGGATGACTCATTCGATATCTGACAGATGTGTCGACCAAGGTCGACACCTACCAACAGCCGCGCGGAACAAAGCCGCAGTTGCCAACAGCCGAGTGAACCTGTCGAAGGTGGGGCGGTGTGGGTGGGCAGGACCGTTGGCGCCATGGATGGCGCCATCGAGCCCCCAGGGACGGGTTTACGGCGTGTCCTGCCCACCCACACCGCCCCGCCATCCCACGGAATGCACGCTGTTGCTGTTGCTGTTGCTCCGGCTCTTGCACTCGCTTCGGCGGGTGCAGGGCGCAGCCCTGCCGAACCCCCTCAAATGTCTGTGGGAGCCAGCCCGTACTGCTCGGCGAAGCGCTTGCTGAAACTCGCCACAGACCGATAGCCCGCGCGTGCGGCCACGGTCTTCAACGGCAGGTCCGTGGTGTAGAGCAGCTGCATGCCATGCGCCAGCCGGGCCTCGGTGAGCAGCTGGCGCAGGCTGGTGTCCTCGGCCGCCAGGCGACGGCGCAGGGTCGCGCCGCTCAGCGCGAACAGCGCTTCCACATCACGCGATTGCCAGTCGCGGGCCGGTTCGGCGGCGATGCGGTCGCGGATCTGTTCGCCCAGGCTCGGCGCCTGCGGCAGCAGCAGGTTGCCGTGGCCCTGCCGGCACAGGGTCAGTACCAACGAGGCCAGGGCCAGCCGCGCTTCGCTGTAACGGCCGTCCTGCAGCGATTGCCGCCACTGGCGCAGCACCGCGCCATGATCGATCAACGGCAGTCGCGCCATCGCATGACCAGCGGCGGGAAGCTCCCCGCTCCACAGCGTGCGTGCGGCCGCCAGCACTTCGGCACACAGCGGCACGATGGCGCTGAGGTAGCGGCCACTGCGTGGGTCGGGGGTGTTGACTACATCGATGCGGCATCGCTGGGTCAGCAGCAGGATGTCGCCGGGGATGAACTCCAGCGACTGGTGGGCGGTACGCACCTGCTTGCGGCCTTCCAGCAGGATCGCGAACTGGGGTTGCGGAATCTCCACCGAGCTGGCGCCATGTTCGCGCCGAGCGGTGATGCACGCATAACCTTCGGCGCGTGCGCAGCCGGCCAGACTGGCCATCTCGGCCAGCAGTGCGGTAACTGGCGGCAGCATGCCGGTCATGTCACCTGGGCGCCGAACAGGCGACCGACGCCTGCAGCGGCGGCCATTGCCAGTGCACCCCAGAACATCACACGCAACGCGCCGCGTACCGGCGGGGCGCCGCCGGCCTGGGCTGCCACCGCGCCGGTCAGGCACAGGCCGAGCAGGGTACTGGCCGTGGTCATCATCGCGACCTTGTCGACCGGCGCGAGCAACGCGGTCAGCACCGGCAGTGCCGCACCGCAGGTGAAGGCGCCGGCAGAGGCCAGCGCTGCCTGCAGCGGGCGCGCGCGCAGGGTATCGGTGATGCCCAGCTCGTCGCGCGCGTGGGCGCCCAGTGCGTCGTGGGCGGTGAGCTGTTCGGCCACCTGCCGTGCCAGCGCCGGCTCCAGGCCACGGTGGCGGTAGATCGCGGCCAGCTCTTCCAGCTCGCTGTGCGGATCTTCGTGCAGTTCGCGCTTTTCCATTGCCAGGTCGGCGTCTTCGGTGTCGGCCTGGGTCTGCACCGAGACATACTCGCCGGCGGCCATCGACATCGCGCCGGCCACGGTGCCGGCCACGCCGGTGGCCAGGATGGTCGCAGCGGAGGCGCCGCTGGCGGCCACGCCGACCACCAGGCCGGCCACCGAGACGATGCCATCGTTGGCGCCCAGCACGGCGGCACGCAGCCAGCCGACGCGCTCGGAGCGGTGCAGTTCGGGGTGTCGTGAATGGCGGCTCATGACGTTGAGTGTACGAGGGTCAAGAGGGCGTCGGTAGGATGCTGAAACCCGTCACCGTCGCATGACGCGACGGGGTGCCACGCTATAGTGCGCCCTTGCGATGGAAGGCCGCGAGCCCCACATCCCCCGCCACCGTCCAGCGAGCCTCTCCCTTGTCGAGCCCCAGCCACGTCGCCGATACCCCCATTACCGACCGCTCGCAGCTGGTGGAGGTGATCGCCTCCGGCGAGAAGCCCCGCGCGCAGTGGCGCATCGGCACCGAGCACGAGAAGTTCGGGTTCCGCCTGGATGACCTGCGCCCGCCGACCTTCGAGGGCGAGCGCGGCATCGAAGCGCTGCTCAACGGCCTGGTCCGCTTCGGCTGGGAGCCCGTGCAGGAGAACGGCAGCACGATCGCCCTGCTGCGCGATGGCGCCTCGGTGACGCTGGAACCGGCCGGCCAGCTGGAACTGTCCGGTGCGGCGCTGGAAACCATCCACCAGACCTGCGTGGAAACCGGCACCCACCTCAATGAAGTGGCGCAGGTGGCCGGCGAACTGCAGCTGGGTTTCCTCGGCATGGGCTTCCAGCCGAAGTGGAAGCGCGATGAAATGCCGTGGATGCCCAAGGGGCGCTACAAGATCATGCGCTCGTACATGCCCAAGGTCGGTTCGCTGGGCCTGGACATGATGACCCGCACCTGCACGGTGCAGGTGAACCTGGACTACGCCACCGAAGCGGACATGGTGAAGAAGTTCCGCGTGTCGCTGGCGCTGCAGCCGATCGCCACCGCGCTGTTCGCCGATTCGCCGTTCACCGAAGGCAAGCCGAACGGCTACCTGAGCTACCGCTCGCACATCTGGACCGACACCGACGCCGACCGCACCGGCATGCTCGACTTCGTGTTCGAGGATGGTTTTGGTTACGAGCGCTATGTCGACTACCTGCTCGACGTGCCGATGTATTTCTCCTACCGCGATGGCATCTACCACGACGCCAGCGGGCAGAGCTTCCGCGATTTCATGCAGGCCAGGCTGCCGGTGCTGCCGGGTGCGCTGCCGACGCTGCGCGACTGGTCGGACCACATGACCACCGCGTTCCCGGAAGTGCGCCTGAAGAAGTACCTGGAAATGCGTGGTGCCGATGGTGGCCCGTGGAGCCGCCTGTGTGCGCTGCCGGCATTCTGGGTGGGCCTGTTGTATGACGACACCGCACTGGATGCCGCCTGGGACCTGGTGCGTGACTTCACCCTGGCCGAGCGCCATGCGCTGCGTGACGGCGTGCCGAAGCATGCGATGAACCTGCCGTTCCGCAATGGCACCGTGCGTGACCTCGCCGGCGAGGCGGTCAAGATCTCGGTGGAAGGCCTCAAGCGTCGCGCCGCACGCAATGCCGATGGCCAGGACGAGAGCAAGTTCCTGGACGTGCTGCAGGAGATCGTCGAATCCGGCCTGACCCCGGCCGAGCGCAAGCTGGCGCTGTTCCATGGCCGCTGGCACGGCGACGTCGATCCGGTGTTCCGCGAATTCGCGTACTGAGTGGATTGCGGTAGTGCCAGGCGGGGGCGCCGGCCAGCGGCCGGCACTACCAGAAAAAAACCCCGGCATTGCCGGGGTTTTTCTTTTTCGCATCTGCCCTGGATCAGGCCGCGTTCTTCATCGTCGCCATGTCGATCACGAAGCGGTAGCGCACATCGTTCTTCGCCATGCGTTCCCAGGCTTCGTTGACGTTCCTGATGTCGATCATCTCCACATCGCTGACGATGCCGTGCTCGGCACAGAAGTCCATCATTTCCTGGGTTTCGGCCATGCCGCCTATCGCCGAGCCGGTCAGGTGCTTGCGGCCGAAGATCACGCTGCCACCGGTCAACGGCGGGTCCAGTTCGGTCAGCACGCCGACCAGGCACATGGTGGCTTCGCGCTTGAGCAGGCCCATGTACGGATTGGTGTCATGGCTGACCGGGATGGTATTGAGCAGGAAGTCGAAGCTGCCGGCGTGCGCCTTCATCTGCGCCGCATCGCGCGAGACCAGCACCTCATCGGCGCCCAGGCGCTTGGCATCGGTGCCCTTTTCCGGGGTGGTGGTGATCATCACCACGTGCGCACCGAGCGCCTTGGCGAACTTCACGCCCATGTGGCCGAGGCCGCCGAGGCCGATCACGCCGACCTTCTGGCCCGGGCCGACCTTCCAATGGCGCAGCGGCGACCACGTGGTGATGCCGGCGCACAGCAGCGGTGCGGCCGCCTTCAGGTCGAGGGTGTCGGACACCTTCACCACGAAGCGTTGCTCGACCACCACGTGGTCGGAATAGCCGCCGTAGGTCGGTGCGCCGCTTTCGCGTTCACGGCCGTTGTAGGTCCAGGTCGCGCCCTCGGCGCAGTACTGCTCCAGGTCGTGCTGGCAGGCGTCGCAGTGGCGGCAGGAGTCGACCATGCAACCCACGCCGGCGTGGTCGCCGACCTTGAAGCGGGTGACGTTGCTGCCGACCTCGGTGACGCGGCCGATGATCTCGTGACCCGGCACCATCGGGTAGATCGAGCCACCCCAATCATCGCGGGCCTGATGCAGGTCGGAGTGGCAGATGCCGCTGTAGAGGATCTCGATGCGCACGTCGTTGGGACCGACCGCACGGCGTTCGAACTCATAGGGGACCAGCGGGGCGGTATGGGAATGGGCGGCGTAACCACGGGCGAGGGACATGGGGAATCCTTGGCAGGGTTTATCGAAAGGCGTTTTACAATACGCCCCGTTCCCAGCGGCAGGAATCGCGGATATCGGCATGATTCATCAAGTGGAACTGCACAATCATGGCCACTGACAACCTCACCCACCTGGCCGCGTTTGCCGCGGTCGCCCGCCACCGCAGCTTCCGCCGCGCCGGTGCCGAGCTGGCGCTGTCGACCTCGGCAGTGAGCTATGCGATCCGCGCGCTGGAAGAACGGTTGGGGGTGGGCCTGTTCCATCGCACCACCCGCAGCGTGGCCCTGACTGAGGCCGGGCAGCGCCTGCTGGAGCGCCTGCAGCCGGCGCTGGGCCAGGTGCATGACGCGCTGGAAGAGATGAACCAGTTCCGTGCCGCGCCGGCCGGCCTGCTGCGCATCAACGCCACCCGCGCGGCGGTACCGACCCAGTTGGGGCCGCGACTGGCGCGCTTCCTGCACGCTCACCCCGACGTGCGGGTGGAGCTGACCGAAAACGATGGCCTGGTCGACATCGTCGCCGAGGGCTACGACGCCGGCGTGCGCCTGCACGAGTTCGTGCCCGAGGACATGGTGGCGGTGCCGATGGGGCCGCCGTTGCGCGGGCTGATTGTCGGCTCGCCGGATTACCTGCGGCGGCGTCCGGCGCCGCAGCATCCGCGCGACCTGGCCGCGCATGAGTGCATCCGCTTCCGCTTTGCCAGCGGGCATCTATACAAATGGCAGTTCGAGCGTAGCGGGCAAGCGCTGGAGATCGACGTGCCGGGCCGGCTCACATTGAGCGAGCAGGGCACCGTGGTCGGTGCAGTGCTAGATGGCATCGGCCTGGCCTACGTGCTGGAAGACACGGCAAGGCCCTACATTGATTCGGGGCAGATGGTGGCGGTGCTGGAAGACTGGAGCGAGCCGTTCGCCGGCTTCGCTCTGTACTACCCGAAGCAGCGGCAGATGCCCGGTGCGCTGCGCGCGTTCGTGGATATGCTGCGCGAATGAGTTGCGATGGATGATGTGGTGCCGACCAACGGACGGCACCCACCACCCACTGTCGTCCATGCGCGGATGGGGCAACCCTACGGCACCCGCAACACCGGCGCCAACAACGCCATGCACTCACGCAGGTGCACCTCCACCGGCGCATCCTCGGCCACCACGCCGATCACGCGTTCGCGCAGCGGCTCGGCCACGGCCATTGCCAGGATCAGTCGCGCCATGCGTGCGGAATCCCCCTCACGCAGCAGCCCACGCTGCTGCTGCCGTTCCAGCCAGTCAGCCAGCAGCGCTCGGCCGCGTTCGATGCCATTGTCCAGATAGGCCTGCAGCAGCGCGTCCTTGCCGGGGAAATCGGTGGCCAGCAGGCGGAACACCTGCACCGCCTGCGCCGACAGCGCCTGCGCGCAGACCGCCTGCAGGATGTCCTGCAACAGCGGCACGACCTCTTCGGCATTGCGCGCATCGCGCTGCAACTGTGGCGCGAAGCCGTCGGTCCATTCGCGCACCGCAAACCCAACCAGTTCCTCGCGATTGCTGGCGTGGCGATACACCGTCTTCTTCGCCACCCCGGCGTGCGCCGCCACCGCTTCGATGGTGGTGGCCTCGTAACCCTGTGCCAGCAGCAGCTCCAGGGTGGCCTGCAGTACCGCGTGGCGGACTTCCGCCTCCGGGCGCGCAGGGCGGCCGCGGCGGCGGGTCGGCGTTGTGGACTCGGACAGGGTCGTGCTGTTCATTGTGCCCATCTTACCGCATCCGGCTAATTGAGAAACGAATAACGTTTCCGTATTGTCGGGTCTCCCAACACCGCAGGAGACCCCGATGGATACCGCTGTGAACGCACGCGCCTGGCTGGACCACCACGATCTGCTCGACCCGGCGCCGATGCACCTGGAGACCGGCATCCAGCGCCGCGAAGACGGCACCCTGCTGGTGGCGGTGCGTAGCGATCTGCACGGCTGCAGGGGCCGCATGCTGGACTGGTGGTTCACCTTCTTCGAGACCACCCAGCACATCCGCTGGTGGCATCCGGTCGATCATGTCGAGCATCGCGGCTGGGACGCGGCGTGGCAGCGCGGGCGCAGCTACCACGGTGCCAGCATCCATGCGGTGGAATCGCTGGCCGACATTCCGCCGGTGGCGGCACGCCTGAAGTTCCATGACCCGCGCACGCTGCTGGTGCCCCAGCGCCTGCAGGCGGCACAGGATGCAGGCGATGTATCGGCGGTGATTGCCGCGCGCATCGGCTTCGGCGACCACGTCCGCCTGGATGCAAACGGTGATCCCTGCGACGGGCAGATGCTGCACGTGGCGCGTGATACGCCGTTTGGCTGTGTGCTGCGCAGCCGCTTCGTGCTCGGCCTGGACAGCGCCGATCCGCACCGCGAGGCCGGCGATGCGGTCGGCCTGGGCCTGCTCAAGCACTGCTATACGGAGTTCAGTTTCCTCTCGCGCTTGCTGCCGTCGCTGTACTACGGCGAGCGTGCCAATGGCGAGGCAGTGCCTTTGCCGTGGTGAGTGGTGCAACGGTCATTCGACCAGCGCGTCGTAGCCTTCAGCACTGAACTGGATCAGGCAGAAGCCGTGGCCGAACGGATCGGCCAGCACGGCGATGCGTCCCCAGCGACGCTCGCGCAAGGACTGCTCGAGCGTCGCTCCGGCTGCGACTGCACGTACCAGCGCGGCGTCGATGTCATCCACTACCCAATCCAGGTGCAGCGGCGTCCAATGGCGCTCGTAGTCGCGCACGTCGCCGTCTTCGGTGGCGGCGCTGCCGGCGTCGTTGTGCAGCAGGTAGAGCGGCGTTGGCCCACCGAGCAGCTCCACGGCACCCGGGCCTAGACGGCGGCCGATGCGCAGGCCGAAGGCCCGGATGTAGAAGTCTTCGGCGGCGGCCAGGTCGGGGACGTCGAGGTTGACGATGAAGCTGTGGGCAGTGGCGTTCATGGCAGCGATGGGCGGCATCCGGTGGTCGCAGTCTAGTCCTGCCGCGTGCTGTGGCCGGTTCATCTCCTGCGCGGATTCGGGCAAGCTGGGCGGTCTCTATCGACAAGGACATCCATGAGCGCGCTATCCGGCATCGAACAGGCCACCGGCCAGTCCTTCCCGCCCCTGTTCAAGCAGCTGCATGCAGCGGGTCGGTTGAGTTGGGGTGCTCCCCATCCGGAATGGTCCGAGGTGGTATTCCCGACGCTGCAGGCGGATCCGCCGGTGCTGCTGTACGCCCAGGACTACGAGCCGTTGGAACACGACGAGCTGCTGGAGGCGTGGCAGGAGCTGACCGCCGAGGATCATTACAATCCCCTGCGTCCCGACCTGCAGCTCCTGCCGTTTGCGCGGACCGGCGGCGGCGACAGCTACTGCTTCTGGAGCAACGCGCCCGGCTTTGCCGAGCCCCCTGTCGTGCTGGTGTGGCATGACGATGATCGTGCCGATGTGCTGGCCGCCAGCTATCAGGATTTCCTGTTCCGCAAGATGGTCGAAGCCGTTGCTGACTACCAGGCGCCGTACACGCTGCTGTCGCACGGCGAGCTGGCCGGCAACCTGCGGCGCTGGCTGCAGTCCCACCAGTCCTTCCTGCGCGGCGACCAGTACGCGGCGTTGCAGCGGCTGTTCGCCCGCGTTGACGATATTGAGGAAGGAAACATCAGCGACGACGACGTACAGGCCATCGTCGCTGAAGTGATCGGTTTCGAGCGTTTGGACGAGTCGTTCGCTTACGTGCGTGAGGATGCCTGAGGGCATGGGTCGGAGCCCCGCCGGCGGCGGGGATCCGACCCCGTGCGTGATCAGCCTGCGGCCGGGTAATCGAGGTAGCCTGCCTCGCCGCCTCCGTAATAGGTGCTGCGGTCCGGCGTGGCCAGCGCGACGTTGCGCTGCAGGCGCTCGACCAGATCCGGGTTGGCGATGAACGGCTGGCCGAACGCGGCCAGGTCGATGGTGCCCGCTTCGACCAGCTGCAGGGCGCGTTCGCGGGTCATGCCACCTGCCAGGATGACGGTGCCGCCGTAGGCCTGCTTGAACTGCCGCAGGAACACCTCGCCTAGTACCGACTGGCCCGCCTGCAGGTTGTCGTTGAGATGCACATAGGCCAGGCCGCGCGTGCCCAGTTCCTCGGCCAGGTACAGGTAGGTGGCCTCGTTGTCGGGGTAGAACGGCATGTCGAAGGTGAGGTTGTTCGGCGCCAGACGCACGCCGATGCGCTGCGCACCGATGCGCTGGGCCATCGCATCGACGGTCTCCAGGATCAAGCGCGCACGATTTGGCAGCGAGCCGCCATAGCGGTCCTCGCGCTGGTTGATGAGCGGGTTGAGGAACTGTTCGAACAGGTAGCCGTTGGCGGCATGCAGTTCGATGCCATCGAAACCGGCGGCGATGGCGTTGTCGGCGCCGCGCGCGAAGTCGTCGACGATGCCGGGGATCTCTTCGGTGGCCAGCGCACGTGCCGGGGTGGGATCGGCGTGGCCGCGGCTGCCGTCGTCCAGATAGACGAACGAGGTGTTCTTCGGTGCGCTGGCGACCGGCCGGGTACCGGCGCTTACCGGTTGACCACCGTCGGGCTGCAGCGAGTAATGCGACATGCGGCCGACGTGCCAGAGCTGGGCGAAGATCGTGCCCTGTGCGGCATGCACCGCCTCGGTGACGAGCTTCCACCCGGCAACCTGCTCGGCCGACCAGATACCCGGCACGTCGATGTAACCCTGGCCCTGCGGCGAGACCGGGGTGCCTTCACTGATGATCAGGCCGGCGCTGGCGCGCTGCCGGTAGTACTGCGCGGTGAGTTCATTGGCCACCGCGCCGGGGTTGCGGGCGCGGGTCATCGGGGCCATCACGATGCGGTTGCGCAGGGCGATGCCTGCCAGATCGAAGGGGCGGAACAGGGCGGCGGTCATGTCGGTCATCTTGGTGCGGGGAGGAGGCGCCAGCGGCGCGATGCACACAGAATGGAGTTGACATGCAGACGCATAAAGAGCTTCGATCTCCCCAGGTGCGGGACTATTTGTCCCCAATGGAGCGCGATAGATGCTGCCGCTGGAATCATTGAATGGCCTGGTCACGTTCGTTACCACGGCCCGCTCAGGCAGCTTCACCGAGGCTGCCGACGCGCTGGGCATCTCACGCTCGGCGGTGGGCAAGGCCATCGCCCGGCTGGAAGCGCGGCTGGGCGTGCGCCTGTTCCACCGCACCACGCGGCGCATCGCGCTGACCACCGACGGCGAAGCGTACTACGCATCGTGTGCGGCGGCGCTGGAAGAAATCTCCGCCGCCGAGGCCTGCCTGGGGTCGGCCGGCCTGCCCAGCGGACGGCTGCGCATCGACATGCCATCCTCGTTCGGGCGCCTGGTGGTGCTGCCGGTGCTGCTGCGCCTGTGCCGGCAATACCCGGACCTGCAACTGACGATGACCTTCACCGATCACTTCGTCGATCCGGTCGAAGAGGGCATCGACCTGCTGATCCGCTTCGGCGGATTGCACCAGGCCGAGCATCTGGTCGCGCGCCGGCTGGGTCGCCAACGACTGGTCACCTGCGCATCGCCAGAGTACCTGCAGGCGCATGGCGTGCCGGCCTCCGTGGAGGATCTGGCGCAGCACCGCAGCGTCGTTGGTTTCCGCCACGGCCAGCCGGTGGCGTGGCGGATCGGCAGGGACGATGCCGAGGGAACGTTCATCCCGAATGCGACCTACCAGCTCAACGATGGTGACGCGGTGATCGATGCGGCCATCGCTGGGCTGGGCATCTGCCAGATGCCCGTTTCACTGGTACGCCGTCATCTGGAATCCGGGGCGCTGCAATCGGTGCTGGATGCGCACATGCAGCGGCATATCGACATCCATGCGCTGTGGCCACCGACCCGCCACCTGCGGCCCAAGGTGCGCTACGTGGTGGATGAGCTGGCGCGGTTGGCGGCTCAGGGCGTGTTTGATTGAGCGTAGGGCATCAGTAGTTGATGGTCCGGGCGGACGTGTCTTCGCCTTCCTGAAGTGCTTCAAACACCTCGGCCAGAAGCGCGATCAGATCGTGCCCATGTGAGGTGACGAAGTAGGTCGCCAGGCTGTCGATGTCGCCAGCGATATCGTCTCCCCACGGTGGACGCTGGGTTCTATCCTCGAACGACCATATGACACGGGCTGGCGCAAGCTCGGCCAGCTCTCGGCGGACCCTATGTAGTTCGGCCAGCGCGGCGGCAGCATCTGATTGCTGCAGTCTGCCGGCGTATAGCTGATTCAAGAGGATTGGGAATCGACTTCCCCAGCCATTCGGCTCCAGGTTGCCGGATATGGTCGAGAAGAAGGCATAGAGAAACGCGCCACTGCCGATCTCATCGGTGATGCGCCCGAGTTGGATGCCAACACCCATTGTCTGGTTGCTGATTCTGCCGATCCTACAGCATGCCCCGATGCATTAACGGTAGAAGCGCAATTTCTGTAATTGATTGATATGAAAGGATTCAACGGCACTATTGCGGAGGCGGGAGATGCCATTTCCGTCACTTTGCCAATACACATGTATACTATCCCCCAGTATAGTTCCGAACTGGCCCGCCATGCCGCATTCCCCCGAAGAGAAGAAGAAGGTCCTGGCCCGCGTGCGCCGCATCCGCGGCCAGTGCGATGCGCTTGACCGCGCGCTGGAAGCCGGCGCCGACTGCGGGCCGGTGCTGCAGCAGATCGCCGCCATCCGTGGCGCGGTCAACGGCCTGATGTCCGAGGTGATGGAGGCCCATCTGCGCGAGGAATTCGGCCAGCCCGCCGCCTCCGAAGAACAACGCGCCGAACGCGTGCGCGACATGAGCGCGTTGATCCGCTCGTACCTGAAGTAAACGACGGCGCAACATGGCGCCGCCCATCCTGTCATTGCCTGTCTCTGGAGAGTCCACCCATGAAATCCCGTGCCGCCGTCGCCTTTGGTCCCGGCCAGCCGCTGCAGATCGTCGAGATCGACGTCGCCCCGCCGAAGAAGGGCGAAGTGCTGGTGAAGATTACCCACACCGGTGTCTGCCACACCGATGCGTTCACCCTGTCCGGTGATGACCCGGAAGGCCTGTTCCCGGTGGTGCTGGGCCATGAAGGCGCCGGCATCGTGGTGGAAGTGGGCGAGGGCGTGACCAGCGTCAAGCCGGGCGACCATGTGATTCCGCTGTATACCGCCGAGTGTGGCGAATGCCTGTTCTGCAAGAGCGGCAAGACCAACCTGTGCGTGGCCGTGCGCGCCACCCAGGGCAAGGGCGTGATGCCCGACGGCACCAGCCGCTTCAGCTACAACGGCGAGCCGCTGTACCACTACATGGGCTGCTCGACCTTCAGCGAGTACACCGTTGTGGCCGAAGTCTCGCTGGCGAAGATCAATCCGGACGCCAACCCGGAACACGTCTGCCTGCTCGGCTGTGGCGTCACCACTGGCATCGGCGCGGTGCACAACACCGCCAAGGTGCAGGAAGGCGACAGCGTGGCGGTGTTCGGCCTGGGTGGCATCGGCCTGGCGGTGATCCAGGGTGCGCGCCAGGCCAAGGCCGGCCGCATCATCGCGGTGGACACCAATCCGTCCAAGTTCGAACTGGCGCGCGAATTCGGCGCCACCGACTGCATCAACCCGAAGGACTTCGACAAGCCGATCCAGCAGGTCATCGTGGAAATGACCACCTGGGGTGTGGACCACAGCTTCGAGTGCATCGGCAACGTCAACGTGATGCGCGCGGCGCTGGAATGCGCGCATCGTGGCTGGGGCCAGAGCGTGGTGATCGGCGTGGCCGGTGCCGGGCAGGAGATCTCCACCCGCCCGTTCCAGCTGGTGACCGGGCGCAAGTGGATGGGTACCGCCTTCGGTGGCGTGAAGGGCCGCAGCCAGCTGCCGGGCATGGTCGAGGACGCGATGAAGGGCGATATCGAACTGGCGCCGTTCGTCACCCACACCATGGACCTGGACAGGATCAACGACGCCTTCGACCTCATGCATGAAGGCAAGTCGATCCGTTCGGTGGTCCATTACTGAGCCGCGTCATGGGCTGGTTCGATGCCCTGCGCCGGCCGCGTGCGGAAGACCCGCGCGCGGCCTTGGTGGCGCCGATCGAGCAGGCGTTGCGCGCGCTGGGCTGGGTCGACGGCGAGGTGGGGCCACCGCGTGCGGTGACTTCGGCCTTCGGCAGCGACGATGGCATGCCGTTCGAGCAGTGGCTTGCGCAGGTATTCCTGCCGCGCCTCTACGAGGCCCGCGCCGACGGTCAGTGGCCACCGCGCAGCGACGTGGCGGTGGCGGCGTATCGCAACCTGGACGGCCAGCCTGGCGTCGAATCGTTGCTGCGCCTGCTGGCACAGCTGGATGAACTGATCAACCAAGGCATCCACGCCGGGCGTGGATAAGCCGACCAAGGTCGGCATCTACCAGAAGCACGCGTGCGCTGACGCGCCGCGCAGGAGAGCACCATGGAACGCATTGAACACCGCGCCTGTTTCGGCGGCTGGCAGGACGTGTACCGCCATCATTCGACCACGCTGGGCTGCGACATGCAGTTCGCCGTGTACCTGCCACCGCAAGTGGAAACACAGAAGCTGCCGGTGCTGTACTGGCTGAGCGGCCTGACCTGCACCGAGCAGAATTTCATCACCAAGGCCGGTGCGCAGCGCTATGCAGCCGAGCACGGAGTAATCATCGTTGCGCCGGATACCAGCCCGCGCGGCGATGATGTGGCCGATGCCGAAGGCTACGACCTCGGCAAGGGAGCGGGGTTCTACCTCAACGCCACCCGTGCGCCCTGGGCGGAGCACTACCGCATGCATGATTACGTGGCGCAGGAGCTGCCGGCGCTGATCGAGGCGAACTTCGCGGTCACCGATGCGCGCGCGATCAGTGGCCATTCGATGGGCGGCCATGGCGCGCTGCTGATCGCGCTGCGCAACCCCGGGCGCTATCGCAGCGTGTCGGCGTTTTCGCCGATCGTCGCGCCCAGCCACGTGCCGTGGGGGCAGAAGGCCTTCCATGCCTATCTGGGCGACAACCCGGCCGACTGGGCGCAATGGGATGCCTGCGAGCTGATCGCTATGGCTGACGAGCGCCTGCCGCTGCTGGTCGACCAGGGCGAGGCGGACGAGTTCCTGCAGACCCAGCTGCAGCCGCAGCGCCTGCAGCAGGCCTGCGCGGCCGCCGGCCATCCGCTGACCCTGCGTCTGCAGCCGGGCTACGACCACAGCTACTACTTCATCGCCAGCTTCATCGGCGAGCACATCGCCCACCACGCCCGCGCCCTGCAGGGCTGAGCGCGTTCCGGTGGTGCCGGCCGCTGGCCGGCACCACCGGAACGCCCAGGGATTCCCCGGGATTGCCGGCCAGCGGCCGGCACTACCATGGTGACGCACGCGGAGTGTCGTTTTGCCGCAGTGGATCACGCCGCTGTGGCGTGCCGGAGCGCTATCGTGCGCTCAGACGGCCTTGCGGATCGGGGGGATGCATGCCGGTAGTGCTGGCGCTGCTGTATGTGCTGTGCCATGGGCTGGTGCTGGCCCTGTGGCCCGGTCCCGCCGGGGCGGGTTCCTTCGTTTTCCTGACCGGCGCCCCGCTGCTGGCTGCGGTCGCCTGCCTGTGGCGGGCCCGCCGCGACCGCGCGGCACTGGGGTGGCGCGCCACGGCGCTGGCCCTGCTGCTGTGGGCCGGCGGCATGGCGTTCAACATGATTGATGCCCTGGGCGCCGGGCGTGCCGATTTCACCCCGCGCGCAAGCCTGTTCCTTTACGTGCTTTACGGTGTGCCCCTGGTGTTCATCCTGGCCCGGGCGCGCCGGGAACGGGTCAGCATCAGCCTGATCGATGCGGCGATGGCGGCGCTGTTGGGCGTGCTGTTCTTCGTGCACGCGCAGTCGTTTGCCGCCCGCGTTGACATCGACGACCACGCGCTGGCCAACATGCAACGCATGTTCGATATCCAGAACCTGTGTATCGCCGCGTTCGCCGTGGTGCGATGGCTGGCCGGCGACGTGCCCGAACGGCGCAGGTTCTTCCGTGCACTGGCGTTGTACGCACTGGCCTATCTGCTGGTGGCCTACTACATCAACCACTACACCTCCGATGATGCGTTCGGTGCGTTCAACGACCTGCTGATCGACGTCCCTTTTCTGCTGATCGCCTGCCTGGCGCTGGACACGGCGCCGGACACAGGCACCACGGCACACCCGCGGCTGGCGAGGACGGTGCAGGCCGCCGGTCCGATCATCCTGCCGTTGCTGCTGCTGGTGGTCGGCACGCTGGTGGTCGATCATGCGCGGCCGTTGGCCGTCGCGGGCTTCGTCGTAGCCACCCTTGGTTTCGGCCTGCGCAGCGTCCTGCTGCAGACCGATCTGCTGGAGCGTCAGGCGGCGCTGGATCAACTGGCGCGGCAGGATGGCCTCACCGGCGTGGCCAATCGCCGCGAGTTCGATGCGCGGCTGACCTCCGAGTGGAATCGCGCGCGGCGCAGCGGCACCGAGCTGGGCCTGCTGCTGGTGGATATCGACCACTTCAAGGCCTTCAACGACCGGCACGGCCATCCGGCCGGTGATCGTTGCCTGCAGGCGGTGGCCGGGGTGCTGAAGGGCGTCGCAGTTCGCGGCGGTGACAGCGTTGCGCGTTATGGCGGTGAAGAATTCGCTGTCATCGTGCCTGGAAGCCCACTGTCGGGCGTGCTGGCGCTGGCCGAGCGCCTGCGCGAAGCGGTCGAAGCGCTGCCATTGCCGGAAGGCCCGGTCAGCATCAGCGTCGGCGTGGGTTACCTGCATCCGCCGGCGCTGGCCAGTGCCGATCAGTTGCTGGCAGACGCCGATGCCGGCCTGTATGCCGCCAAGCGGGCTGGCCGCAACCAGGTGTTCCTGCACGCACACGTGCTGGATGACGAGGGCAACGCGCACGGAACGATGGACTGCTGAGCGGACCAGCCCATGGCGTGCCGCCCGTCCAGGGACATCGCACTGGGTAGTGCCGGCCGGTGGCCGGCATCTCCTCGGTTGCCGGCCAGCGGCCGGCACTACCACGGCGTGGCCTCAACGCACGTCGCGCAGTTCCCAGTGGCTGCCGGCCAGCAGGCGCAGGCGCTGCTTGAACACATCGCTGTCGATGCGGGTGGTGGCGACCAGGTTGATGCGCAGATCCTTCTGTTCGCCGGTCACGGTGGCCTCCGGATCGGTCACGCCCCATTGCGGTTCCACCGCATCCGGGTCGGGTTGCTTGGCCTTCCAGCGCTCGAACAGCGCGCCGCTGCGCAGCGCGTCCTGCAGTTCCTCGGCGAAGCCGGCGGCGCCCTGCGAATGGAAGGACAGGTCAGGGTCGTTGCCGCGGGCCTTGGAGGGATCGGGCAGGCTGATGTGGTACTGCGCAGGCATGGCGTTCTCCTTGAAGTGCGGCAAGACTGGCACAACCGCAGTGGAATCGATGTGCAGATTCCGGCCGTGGCCAGCGCTCATTCGAACCGATGCGGCCCATCGGCGAAGCCTACGGTGACCGCGCCCTTGCCGACGTTGACCATGCCGGTCAGGCTCATCACCGATTCGTACACGGTCACGCCATGGGTGGCGCAGACCTCTTTCAGCTGTGCGTAGCCGGGCAGCGTGCGCAGCTCGTCCAGTTCTCCGCCGTAGCTGACGCACACCGTCGGTGTCATCAGCCCGGCACGCACGCGCTGGCCGACCACCGCGAACAGCTTCTGCACGGCATTGTCGAAGCCCTTGATCTTGGCCACCGGCCCGGTCTCGCCGCGGTAGCCGTGCAGCACCGGCTTGATGTCCAGCGCGCTGCCCAGCGCCGCACTGAGCAGGCCGACACTGCGGTCGCCCTTGTGCCGTGCGCGCGCACGCATGTAGTACAGATCACGGGTGACCATATAGCCGTGCACGTTGCCGGACAGTTCCTCCAGCCGCTCGCGGATCTGCTGCACGCTGGCGTTGCTCTCGCGCAGGCGCACGGCTTCCACCGCCGTAACCGCCTGCGCGGCGAACAGGTTCTGGGTATCGAGCACGCGCAGCGCGAACGGTGAGTTGTAGCCTGCCGCCTGGCGCACCGGCTTGTAGTCGTTGAGGATGGCGAAGCTGGCCTGCAGCGCGTTGTCATGGATCGGGCTGCGGGTCTTGGTGATGGTCATGCAGAACACGTGGTCGTAATCGATCACCAGCTGCTGCAGGAACAGGTCGCGGATCTGGTTGACGCTGAAGGGAATGGTTTCCGCCTCGGCGCCGTGTTCGGCCACGTGCGCGTGCAGGAAGCTCAGCGTGGCCTGCTCATCGCGGTGATCGGCCAGCACGGCTTCGCCGATGCGGACGGTGATCGGCAGCAGCACGATGTTGTGCTCGGCAATGAAGTCCTGCGGCAGGTCGCAGGCCGAGTCGACGACGATTCCGATGCGCATCCGCGGCTCCCCTCCAGGGCGGTTGTAGGTTCGGAAACGTGAAATCTATCTCAAATTCTGGCGTGGCGCGCGAGGGAAATGCGCCAGGCCCTGTTCAGCGACTGCGCTGCACGGCCACCGGAAGTTCGGCCAGGCGCTGCCACTCGGGCTGCTGCAGCAGGGCGGGATCGGCCAGCACGGCGGCCATCAACGGATGGGCGTCGTTGCCCCAGAACAGTTCGTCATCGATGGCCAGGGTTGGTACGCCGAACACGCCGGCAGCAATGGCGGACTCGGTGTTCCTCCGCAGCTGCTCCTTGGCCGCGGGGGCCGCGATGGCGCTGGCGACATCCTCGATCCCCAGCCGCGCAGCCGGTTCGCGCAGGGCCTCGGCGCTATCGGCGGCATTGCCGTCGCGCCAGATCCAGTCGAACAGCACGTCCACCGCCTGCACGGCGCCACCGGCGGCCAGGCACAGCCGCAGGGCAGACAACGGGTTGAACGGGTGGCCCGGCGGGAACCGCAGCGGTGTTCCTTCGGCCTGCGCAGTCCACAGCAGCTGACGGTACATGAAGCGGCGCTTGGCCGGAATCTCGGCCGGCCCGAGGTTGCCCAGGTGATGCAGCACGGCACCGAAGGCGATCGGCACGGTCTGGATCTGTGCGAACTGGGGTAGCTGCTTCAGCTTCTGCCAATGCAGGTAGGAATAGGGCGAGACGAAGTCGAAGTACCAGCGCAGGGTGGCCATGCAGGTTTCCTTGAATAACTGGAGGTCAGGGCTGCGCGTTGCGCTGCAGGTAGCGGTCGCGCAGTTCGGTCTGGCGCGAGCGCATCGGCATCGCCCGGCCGCCCAGCCAGACCTGTTCGGCATAGTGCGCCACGTCCAGCGGGTCGCCCTCCCACAGCACCAGGTCGGCACGCTTGCCCGGCTCGATGCTGCCGATCTGGTCGGCCACGCCGAACGCCTGCGCCGGCACCCGGGTCAGGCCGGCCAGGCCGTCGGCCCAGGGCAAACCGTTGGCCACGGCATTGCCGGCCAGCTGGCGCATCTTGCGGGCGTTGTGCGAGGCGTCGCCACGCTGCAGGAACGAGACCGCCACGCCGGAACGTTGCAGGCGTGCCGCATTTTCCAGCGTGGCGCCGATCTGGTCGAAGCTGGCCGGCAGGTTGGACAACACATCGACGAACACCGGTACCTGTGCGGCGGCCAGCTCCGGCGCCAGCTGCCAGGCTTCGCTGCCACCGGCGATGGCGATCTTCACCTTTTCGCGGGCGGCCCAGCGCAGCAGCTGGCGAATGTCCGCCGCGCGGTCCACCTCCACCACGATGCGGCCGTGCCCGGCCAGGTAGCGGCTGAGCGTGCGGCGCCCGGCCGGCGTCAGCAGCGCGTGCGGTGAGTCCGCGGCAACCTGGCCACGCGCCTCGTCCACCATCTGCTGCAGCAGCATCCATTGCGCTGCACGCGACTGCCCGGTCAGCTCCACTGCGGCCGACCCCAGGCGCAGGAACAGCGCGCGCGGCCCGAGGGGATCGGCGCTGCCGTCCAGCCGCATCACGCCACCCTGGCCTGCAACGAAGCCGCCGCCGGTGGCCGCCCCCAGGGCGGTGAAGCCGATGCCGTCCAGGCGTGCCACCGGGATCAGCACCGAGGCCGGGTTGTACGCCAGGGTGACATCGAACTCGGGGCGCAACGGTTGTTCGCCGATCTTCAACGTGCTGTCGACCGTGCTCGCTTCACCGGAGACCTCTTCGATGCCGATCTCGGTGATGCCCCCGAACAGCGCCGGTGTCAGCGGGCGGCCATCGGCCTCGACCACGCTGGCCCCGGCCGGGGCGGACAGCCCGCTGCCGACTGCGCGGATGATCCCGCCCTGCACCAGCACATCGGCGTGCTTCAGGCTGCCGCGCGTGCTGGCCGTATGCACGGTCGCGTTGCGCACCAGCAGGTCCTGCGCCTGCGCGGATGCGGAGAGGCAGGCCAGCACCATGACCGTAGCGCCGAGCCATGCCCGGCGACGCTTGTTCAACGCGCCCATCAGTGCACCTCCTGGCCAAGCTGGAAGTCGGAACGTGGCGTGGCCGCAGGTGCGCTGCGGTCGTACAGGCGGCGGCCGTCGATGAAGACCTGCTCGGCCAGCGCGTACGAGCTGAAGGGGTTGCCGTTCCACACCACCACGTCGGCCATCTTGCCCGCCTCCAGAGTGCCGGTCTGGCCTTCGATGCCCAGCGCCTTGGCGGCGTTGGCAGTCATCCAGGTGATGGCGTGCTCGGGGGTGATCTCCGGCATGTGGGCGCGGCGCGCGGCGGCGATCACCTTGGCCGCTTCCTGGTTCAGGCGCTGGATGCCTTCGGGTGAATCGGAATGGACGATGGCGCAGCTGTTCTTCGGCCGGTCGACCAGCGCGATGTTCTCGGGAATGCCGTCGAAGGCTTCCATTTTGAAGCCCCACCAATCGGCCCAGAGTGCACCGCAGACGCCGTCGGCGGCCAGCCGGTCGGCCAGCTTGTAGGCCTCCACGCCGTGGTGGAAAGCGGCCACCTTGAAGCCGAATTCCTTGGCCAGGTCGAGCATGGTGGCCATCTCGTCGGCGCGGTAGCAATGGATATGCACGCGGATGTCGCCCTCGATCGCACCGGCCAGCGTGTCCAGCTTGAGATCGCGCTTGCCGCCAGCATCACCGGCGCTGTCGCCCTTGTCGCTGCCGAACCAGCTCCTGCGCTTGGCCGGCTTCGGTTTGTTCTTGGCGATGTAGTCGGCGGCATCGATGAAGGCGGCGCGGTAACCGGCAACGTTGCCCATCCGCGTGGCCGGAGCGACGCCCTTGCCTCCGCCGTACACCCGCTTCGGGTTCTCGCCGCAGGCCATCTTCAGTCCCCACGGTGCGCCGGGAAACTTCATCGCCTGGTAGGTGATGGCGGGGACGTTCTTCAGGGTCACACCACGACCACCGACCAGGTTGGCCGAGCCCGGCAGCACCTGCATGCTGGTCACGCCGCCGGCCAGTGCGGTGGCGAAACCCGGGTCCTGCGGCCACACCGAGTGCTCGGCCCAGACGTTGGCGGTGACCGGCGCGGTCATCTCGTTGCCGTCGCTGTGCGCGCCGACGCCCGGGCTGGGGTACACGCCCAGGTGCGAGTGCACGTCGATCAGGCCGGGTGTGACCCACTTGCCCTGCGCATCGATGCGGGTGACACCGGCATCGGCCTGCAGCTGGCGGCCGACGGCAACGATGCGGCCCTCGCGCAGCAGCACGTCGGCGTTGTCCAAGCGCTGGCCGGTGCCGGTCAGCACGGTGGCGTTCTGGATCAGCACCGGTGCATCGGGGTGTGCCTGGTAGGTGCTGGGGTAGGGATCGGCGACGAAGCGCGAGGCGCCCACCGCCGGTGCCGTGCTCAATGAAACCAGCGCCAGTGCCACCCCGGTGCGCAACAACGTCGATGCCATGCAGTTCCCCTCGCCAGAAACATGAATCCACCGACGCTAGCCGGGGCCGGTGTGGCTTGCCAAGTGACCTTGGACAGGGGCGTGGGGGGTAGGAATTTTCTGATGGAGGATTTGTGAAGGAAATATTAACGTTGGATGAAGCAATGGGCTGATTACGTCTTGCGCTGACCTGTGTCACCAGCTTACGCACCTGCTCCAACGAGGGAGCCGGGCCCGTACCTCTCATGGAATCAAGGACGCAACCGATGACTGCTGCAAAGCTCCGCCGTTCGACCGTTTCGCGCCGTTCCTTCCTCCCCTCGCCGCTGGCGTCGGCCATTGTCGGTTCGTTGCTGGTGGCCACCGCACTGCCGGTACTGGCCCAGGACAGTGACGACGCCCTGGCCCGTTACCAGCTGCAGCGCAGCCTGCAGTCGGCGTTCGCCGCGCAAAGCGGGGTGAGCGCCTCCGCTCCCGCGATGATCGCTCCCTCGGTAGCGATTCCGGTGGCGGCGCTGGCTCCCAGCGCCGGTGCTTCCGCGGAGCCGGTCATGGGCAAGCCCGGCGACGCTGCGAGCTGGCGTACCAGTGAATTCGAACTCGACTGGGGCCTGGCTGCGATCAATGCCGACGTGGCCTATGCGCGCGGGTTGACCGGTGCGGGCATCCGCCTGGGCGTATTCGACAGTGGCACGGGTCTGGACCATCCGGAATTCGCCGGCAAGGACAACCGCAGCATCCGCATCGCCGATCTGATGGCTGACGGCACGCGCTGCACCAACACCACCGCAGTGCGTGGGCCGGCGGCCTGCTTCGCCAGTGATGGCGATGACGTCCAGATCAGCTATGTCGGGTACAACGCCAACGTGCCCGACAACATCCGCAGGATCATCGAGTCGGGCCCCTATGTGCAGCCGGGGATGCAGTTCGAGATCCATGGCACGCACGTTGCTGGCACCATCGCGGCGAACCGGGACGGAAGCGGCATGCACGGTGTGTCCTTCGGTTCGGACCTGACCGTTGGCCGGCTGTTCTCCGACAGCATCCGCGAGTGGCAGCGCACGGCGACTGGCTACTCGGTCGTGACACTGGGCGCGATCGGCCCGAAAGTCAGCGCCTTCCAGGACCTGTATGCCCAGATGAACGCGCAGGGCGTGCGTGCCATCAACCATAGCTGGGGCCTGGTCACGGAACCGACAACAGCGACGGACATGGACGCGATCTACAACGACCCGGACGACCGCCAGTACCTGAACACCTTTGCCGACGGATCGCGTGCGCGCGGGATGATCCAGGTGTGGGCGGCCGGCAATACCAGTTCGGTCATTCCGACGCCTGCGCAGAGTCCCATCGCCGGCCTCTACGCCACGCTGCCGCGCGCATTCGCCGACATCGAGCCGTACTGGTTGAGCGTGGTCAACGTCGGTACCAATCTGACCCTGAGCAATCGTTCCAACAAGTGCGGCCTGAGTGCCAACTGGTGCCTTGCCGCACCGGGTTCGGACATCGTATCGACCGCCTATGGTGATGATTCCAGCCTGGCCGGCAGCGTCGGCATCGACGCCAACGGCAACGTCAGCCTGGACATCCAGCAGCGCGTGCCTACCTATGGCTATGCGCTGCTGAGTGGAACCTCCATGGCCGCGCCCCACGTCACCGGCGCGCTGGGCCTGCTGTTTGAACGCTTCCCCTATCTGGACAGCGCTCAGGTGCGCGATGTGCTGCTGACCACGACCACCGATCTGGGCGCGCCCGGCATCGACGACATCTACGGTTGGGGCCTGTTGAACCTGGCCAAGGCCATCGAGGGTTACGGTTCGCTGCGCGTGGACACCGACGTGGTGATGAACCAGCGTGCCGGTGGCCTGAAAGTGTGGGAAGGCGATGCCTGGGACAACTGGACCAACGACATCGGCGGCCCCGGCAAGCTGACCAAGAGCGGCATCGGCTGGCTGCGCTTGAGCGGCGACAACAGCTTCAACGGTGCGCTGGTGCGCGAGGGCGTGCTCGAACTGGATGGCGTCAATACGCTCACCGGAGCGGTGGACGTGGCCGGCGGCAGCTTCCTGCTCAATGGCACGTTGAAGAACACCGCGCTGAACAGCCAGGGGGGCGCCAGCCACATCAACGCACGCGGTGTGCTGGATGGCTCCGACCTGAACGTCAACGGTGGCGTGGTCATCTTCGACGGCGTGCAGCGCGGCGCCCACACCTCGGTGGCCGCGCAGGGGACGTTCGAATTGAACGGAAGGCTGGAAAACAGCGCGTTGACCAGCCTGGGCAACAGCCGTGTGAATGCAGGCGGGTTACTCGCAGGCTCCGACCTGACCGTCAACGGTGGCGTGCTGTCGTTCAACGGTACGCAGAGCGGTGGTCACACCCTCGTTGGCCGCAACGGCACACTGAAGGGCATCGGCCAGCTGGGCGATACCACCGTGGCCGGTATCGTTGCACCGGGCAACTCGATCGGCACGCTGACCATCAACGGCGACTACGTGCAGACCGCCACCGGTGTGTACCAGGCCGAGCTGGCCCCGGGCGGGCACAGTGACCAGTTGCGCGTCACCGGTACCGCCACCCTGGGCGGCACCCTGATCGCCCTGCCGGAAGCGGGCACCTATTACCTGGGTGAGCAGTTCAACTTCATCCGTGCCGAGGGCGGAATCCGCGGCCAGTTCGCCACCACCGACTTCAGTGCGTTCTCGCCGTTCCTGAAATTCGGGCTGTCCTATGGCACCGGTGGCGCGCGCATTGAAGTCACCCGTGGCAATCCGCTCGCCAGTGCCGCCAGTACCGACAACCAGCGCGCGGTGGCCACTGTGGCCGACCGGCTGGCGGTCAACCAGGGCCTGCCGCGCCCACTGACCCTGCTGTTCCCTCAACAGGTAGGCGCTGCACTGGACGGCCTCAGCGGCGAGCTGCATGCGGCCACCGCGATGGCCCTGGTCGAGGGCAGCCGCTACGTGCGTGATGCCGCACTGTCGCGCCGCGTCGGTGTGCGCGCGCCGGGAGCAGACAGCGACGCCGCCACGGGGGTCTGGGTACAGGCCCTCGGTGGCAGCACCACGCTGGACGGCAATGGCAACACCGCACGCACCGAAGCCAACAGCAGCGGCCTGCTGGTAGGCGTGGACCGCGAGATCAACGGCTGGCAGGTGGGCATGCTGGCCGGTACCGGCCGTACCGATGCCAAGCAGCAGGAAGGACGCCGTGCGCGTGCCAAGGTCGACAATACGCACCTGGGGGCCTATGCCAGTCACGATTGGGGCGCCTTCGGCCTGCGGGGTGGCCTGGCCTGGAGCGAGCATGAGGTGAAGAGCACCCGCGAGCTGGCCTTCTCCGGTTACAGCGATACGCTGGCGGCACGCTATGACGGCCGCACCCGCCAGGCGTTCGTCGAGGCGAGCTACCGCTTCGGCGGCCGCGAGGCGGGGTTGGAACCTTACCTGCAGCTCGCACGTGTGGAAGTGGACATGAAGCGCGTCAACGAACGCGGCGGTGCGGCTGCACTGCAGGGTGAGGTGGACGATCTGCGTACCACCGTGGCCACGGCCGGCCTGCGTTTTGACAAGGGCCTGAAGGCTTCGTTCCAGCAGGACAGCTGGCTGCACCTGCGCGGTGGCGTCGGGTACCGCCATGCCAGCGGTGACCGCGACCCGGCGGCCCGCTTCGCCTTTGCCACCGGCAGCGACAGCTTCGTGGTCAGCGGTGCCCCGTTGGCTGACAGGACGGTGGTGGCCGAACTGGGGCTGTCGGCATGGTTGACCACACGCCAGCAGCTGGAGCTGGGCTATAGCGGCCAGTTTGGCGACGAAAGCCGTGACCACAGTGCCAACCTGCGCTGGTCGGTGCGCTTCTAAGCCACCGGTTCCCGCAGGGAAACCAGGAGGGCGGCCGCAGGGCCGCCCTTCTTCGTTGCCGGCCCAGGTGTGGGTTGGCCCGTGCACGCCTACAATGGCGGCCCCCACGCCGTACCGGACCGCCCATGAAGAGCAAGCAGGAAATCGTCGACAACTGGCTGCCGCGCTACACCGGCGTGCCGCTGGACCAGTTCGGCCAGCACATCCTGCTGACCAACTTCGGCGGCTACCTGCACACCTTTTCCGAGCTGACCGGTGCGCCCGTCATCGGCCTGGACCGGCCGATGGCCAGCGCCACCATCGATGGCATCACCATGATCAACTTCGGCATGGGTAGCCCCAATGCCGCGATCATCATGGACCTGCTGTCGGCAGTGATGCCCAAGGCGGTACTGTTCCTGGGCAAGTGCGGTGGCCTCAAGCGCAAGAACCAGCTGGGTGACCTGGTGCTGCCGATCGCAGCGATCCGTGGCGAGGGTACCTCGGGCGATTACCTGCCGCCGGAAGTCCCGGCGTTGCCGGCGTTCGCGCTGCAGCGTGCAGTCTCGACCATGATCCGCGACCTCGGCCACGACTACTGGACCGGCACCGTCTACACCACCAACCGCCGGGTCTGGGAGCACGACGAGGCCTTCAAGGAGCGGCTGCGGGCGATGCGCTGCATGGCCATCGACATGGAAACCGCCACGGTGTTCGCGGCCGGTTTCGCCAACCACATTCCCAGTGGCGCGCTGCTGCTGGTCTCGGACCAGCCGATGATCCCCGACGGGGTCAAGACCGAGGCTTCCGATGCCAAGGTCAGCTCCCAGTTCGTGGAAAATCATATCCAGATCGGTATCGAGGCGCTTAAGCTTATCCGGCGCAACGGCAAGTCGGTCCGCCACCTGCGCTTCGATGAATGATGATGATGGCCTGGCGCGGCGCGCCGGCCCTGGGGAGTAGGTGATGGACGTTGCCGCGCAAGTGGTGGATTTCTGGAAAGAAGCGGGCCCTGCGAAGTGGTTCGCCCGCGACGATGCGTTCGACGCGCAGTTCCGCCAGTTGTTCCTGGATGAGCATTTCGCCGCCGCTTCGCGTGGGCGTGAACACTGGCTGGGCAGTGCCGAGGGCGCACTGGCGCTGATGCTGCTGCTGGACCAGTTCCCGCGCAACTGCTTCCGCGGTACTGCCCATTCCTATGCCACCGATGGCCTGGCCCGGCACTACGCCATGCGCGCCATCGAGGAAGGCCTGGACCTGCAGCTGGTGCCGAAGCTGCGCGCCTTCATCTACCTGCCGTTCGAGCACTCCGAGGACCCGTTGGACCAGGACCGTTCGGTGGCGATGTTCGATGTGCTGGGCGACAAGGAATACCTGCAGTACGCCGAGCTGCACCGCGACATCATCCGTCGCTTCGGGCGCTTTCCGCACCGCAATGCCGTGCTGGGCCGCATCCCCACCCCGGAAGAACTGGATTACCTGGCCGAAGGCGGTTTCGCCGGCTGAAAAAAGGGGACGGAGGGGATTAAGTCGTTTGTGGCATAAACGACTTAATCCCCTCCGTCCCCTTTTTTTGGGGGCCAGATCCGCTTTCCTCAGGAAAGGGCGCTGACCCCGCGCCGTCAATCAGTACTTCGGCACGCCGTTGTCGACATCTTCCGACCAGGCATTGATGCCGCCGGTGACGTTGAACACCTTGGTGAAGCCCAGCGCACGGAACTGTTCTGCGGCCTGCGCGCTGCGGCCACCGTGGTGGCACATGAAGGCCAGTGCGGTGTCCTTGGGCAGGGCTTCCAGCTCGGCACGGCCGTTGCCGTCGAAGGTCTTGAACGGCACGCCCACCGCAGCGATCTCGCGCTCGTCGGCCGGGCGCACGTCCACCAGGGTGATGTTGCCGGCACGCACCAGGTCGTCGGCATCGCGCACGCTGATTTCCTGCACCGGCTTGGGCGCATTCGGGTTGTCGATGGCCAGGCCCTTGCCGCGGATGTCGTCCACCCAGTCGATGGTGATGCCGTTGGCGCGACGCGCGCTGGCCAGGTCGAACTGCACGCGCAGGCCGTTGGACTCGGCGGCGATGGCGCTTTCGTCGTGGGGGGCCAGCTGGAAGTTGGGCTGGAAGCGGGCGTCGATGGTCAGCTGCAGGGCCGCGCCCGGGGCATCGGCCAGCGCGCCCTTGAGCATTTCCACGGCCGCCGGCGTGACGGTGATGCTCGGCGGGGTACGGTCCGGTGCCGGCAGCCCCAGCACGCTGCTCAGCTCGCCGCTGGCGGCCATCTGCAGCACGATGTCGCTGCCGCCGACCAGTTCGCCGTCGATGTACAGCTGCGGAATGGTCGGCCAGTCGCCATAGGCCTTGATGCCTTCACGGATTTCCTGGTCGGCCAGCACGTTGACGTGGGCGAACTCAACGCCCAGGTCCTGCAGGGCGCCGACGGCCTTGGCCGAGAAACCACACTGCGGCATCGACGGCTGGCCCTTCATGAACAGCACGACGCGGTTGGCGTTGAGGATGGATTCGATGCGCGAACGCAGGGCGGGATCGAGGGACATGGACGTCGGGGTTCCGGGAATTCGAATCATCAATTCTACCCCTCATGGCATCATGGGGGATGAGCAACGCAGGAACATTGCATCGCATCCCGACCCGGCCCTGGCGCTGGCTGCCCTGGCTGGTGGCGTCGCAGCTGGCCGTGATCCTGGTCTGGTCGCTGGCGGGCTGGCGGTGGGGCCTGCCGCTGATGGTGACCAGCCACGCGCTCTTTCTGGTGCCGGTGTTCCTGCCCAACTGCCACTTCTACGCACCGGTGCTGAGCCGGGTACCGGAGGCCGGCAACAGCGTCTGGTTGACCATCGATGACGGTCCCGGCCCGGAGACCCGGGCCGTGCTCGATCTGCTGGATCGCCACCAGGCACGTGCCACGTTCTTCCTGGTCGGCGAGCGGGCGCTGGCGCAGCCGGAGCTGGTGCAGGAGATCCTGCGCCGGGGCCACGACCTGGGCAACCACAGCCACAGTCATCCACAGGCGCGCTTCTGGCGGCTGGGCCCGGCAGCGATGCGTGCCGAGATCGAGGGCTGCCAGCATGCGCTGCAGGCGGTGGGCGGTCGCCCGGTGCGCTGGTACCGCTCGGTGGTGGGCATGACCAATCCGTTCGTGGCGCCGGTGTTGAAGGCGCTGGGACTGGTGCGCGTGGGCTGGAGCGCCCGTGGCTACGACGGTGTCGGCTGCACGCCGGAGGGCGTGCTGTCGCGGCTGCTGCCGGACCTGCGCCCGGGCGCCATCGTGCTGCTGCATGAGGGGGCCGCCCACGGCCACAACCTGGCGATCATCGAACGCGTGCTGCAGGCGCTGGACGAGCGGGGGCTGAAGGCGCGGCTGCCGGTTCCGTAACGCCGGGCCCTGGTGGTGTAGAGCAGCCGAGCATGGGCTCGGCGCTACAAGGGGTGGCGATCATCCTGTAGCGCAGCGCCGGCACATACTGCACTCGGCGCTACAACGCGGGGCGTTCGGCCACCAGCAACCAGCTGTTGAACGGCGTGCGCCCATGCAGGGGACGCGGGGGGGGCACCTGTAATCCGGCTTCGACCAGCGTTGCCTGCAGCGCCTGCGGATCCGGGTAATGACGGGGGCGGGTGCCCATCCAGCCGATCAGCCAGGCCAGCCGGTCCGCCACCCGGGTAGTGCGGTCGCGGCCATCGCCGGTAGCGAGCGGCGTGCGCAGCAGCAGGCGGCCACCGCGGGCTACCCGTGCACTGGCCTCACGCAGCAGTGCCTGCTGTGGGCCCGCGTCCAGGTACTGCAGCACATCCAGCAGCAGCACATGCCCGGCCTGCGCCGGCAGCGGCGCCTGCACGTCCAGGCAGTCGAAGCGCACAGCGGGCAGGCCGGTGGCGGCACGCTGGGCGCGGGCGATCTTGCCGGCATCCACGTCCACGCCCAGGTAGGGCTGGGAGCCACCGCGCTGGCGCAGCACGTGGGCGAACAGGCCCAGCCCGCAGCCCAGGTCCAGCACGGGTTGCCCGTCGCCAGGCAGGTGCTGCAGCACGCCGTCATACAGCGGGTCGCTGCCCAGCTTGCTGCGGGTGTAGTAGTAGTCGCGGCGGCTGGCCCAGGCGTGCGCGGGGCGGAATGCCTCGGCGATCGCACGGGCCTGCGGTGCGGCCAGGGGAGTGCAGGGCAGGGGCGGGCCGTTCCGTGGCGTGCCGTCCATCGCCTCAGTCCGTTCCGCCGAGCAGGTGGGCGGCGACCGGCAGCGCGCGCGCGCTCCACAGCGCGTACATCCGTGCTGAAGGGTGCAGGCCGTCGTCGGCGATCATCGCCGGGTTGTCGCCCTGGTCACGGCTGATATCGGTGATGTCGACGAAGGCCACGCCCTGCTGGGTGCTGATCACTTCGGCAGCGGCATTGAACTCGTCGGTCTCGATCTCGATCGCGGCCAGGTCACGGCCGCTGCCGATACCAAACGGGGTTGCACCCCAGTCGGGGAAGGACAGCACCAGCACGCGCCCGGCATCACCGCCGGCGAAGCCGATCGCCCGCTCCAACAGGGCCCGGAACTGGCTGCGGTACTCGTCCAGAGGACGCCCGCGGTACTGGTTGTTGACGCCGATCAGCAGGCTGACGAAATCGAACGGCCCCTGCGGCGCGGCCGCATCGATGCCGGCATCGAGTTCGTCGGTGGTCCAGCCGGTGGTTGCAATGGTCTGCGGATCGGACAGCTCAATGCCCTGCGCACGCAGGGCGGCGGCAAGCTGGTGCGGCCAGCGGCCTTCGACGGCAACCGCTTCTCCGATGGTGTACGAGTCGCCCAGCGCCAGGTAGGACAACGCCACGGCTCAGGCCACCGAACGGCGCGGCTTCAGCGGCACGACCTTGGTGGCGTCCTCGGCACGGCGGGCCAGCACGCGGTCGATGCGTGCGAACACATCGCGCATGACCGAGGCTTCCGGCAGCAGGGTCACGCGGAAGTGATGGCGGTAAGGCACGTTGAAGCTGGAGCCGGGTACGACCAGCACGCCTTCGTTGTTCATCAGGTCCAGGGCGAAGGTGTGGTCGTCGAAGCCCTTGGCGGCGGCACCGACCACGGCCGGGAACGCGTACAGCGCGCCGGCCGGGGCAACCAGCGAAAGGTGTTCGCTGGCCTCGCAGGCCTCGATCACCGCGCGCCGGGTTTCATACAGACGGCCGCCGGGGGCGCACAGCTCGGAAATGGTGTCCGGGCCGTTCACTGCCGCGTCGATGGCGTACTGGCCCGGCACGTTGGCACACAGGCGCAGCGCGCTCAGCAGGTCCAGCGCGGCGCGGAAATCGCCCAGGCGTGCGTCATCGCCACTGAGGTGCGCCCAGCCCACGCGCCAGCCGCAGGCGCGGTGCACCTTGCTCAGGCCGCTGAAGGTCAGGCACGGATGGTCGCCGGCCAGCGGCGCGACCGGCTGGAACACCGCGTCGTCGTACAGGATCTGGTCGTAGATCTCGTCGACCAGCAGCAACAGGTTGTGGCGGCGCGCGATCTCGACCACGCGCTCCAGCAGTTCGCGCGGGTAGCTGGCGCCGCTGGGGTTGTTCGGGTTGATCAGCACGATGGCGCGGGTGCGCGTGGACACCAGCGTCTCGATCTCGGTCGGGTCGGGCTGGAAGCCGTTTTCCGGCGCGCAGCGGTAGTACACCGGGCGGCCGTCGTTGAGGATGGCCGCGGCCGACCACAGCGGGTAGTCCGGCGAGGGCACCAGCACTTCATCGCCCGGGTTCAACAGCGCCCGCAGCGACAGATCGATCAGTTCGCTCACGCCGTTGCCGACGAACACCCGGTCCGGATGCGCATCGGGCGCACCGCGGCGCGCATAGGCGGCGGCAATGGCTTCGCGTGCGACCGGCAGGCCCTGCTGGTGGGTGTAAGGGTCGGTACGGCCCATGTCATCGGCAATCGCGCGCTGCAGGTGCTCGGGCGCACGGAAACCGAAGTTGCCCGGGTTGCCGATGTTGAGCTTGATCAGCTTGCGGCCCTGCGCCTCCAGTTCCCGGGCTCGCCGCGCCAGTTCTCCGCGGATTTCGTAGCGCACTTCGGAAAGGCGCTCGCGGATGGCCAGGGGCTTGGGCGAAGGGGTGGACATGGGGAATGGGCCGTCAAAAGGCATGGGGCTTCCATCCTACCGGAATTGCTGCAATGCATGGCAAGGGCTCCGGGCCCGCCATTGCTGGGCTGGCAGGGCGTCGGCACAGGTAGAATGGCCGCGATGACCCAGACCCCCGATTTCATCGCCCTGCAGACCATTGGCTGGCCCTGGCCGGGCCCGGCGCAGCAGGCCGACTGGCAGGCCGCGATGGCCACGCATCCGCAGGCCCGCCCGGCGCGGGTGATCGAGCAGCACCGCACCCACTACGTGGTGGCCGATGGCCCGGATGCGTCGATCAAGGCCGAGTCGCTGCCGGAATGGCAGCGCCCGCGCTTCCCCAGCCATGAACGGCCGGCGGTGGGCGACTGGGTGCTGCTCGATGGCATCCGCATCGTCGCCCTGCTGCCACGGCGCACCGCGATCAAGCGTGGTGCCGCGGGTGAGCACTACCACCAGCAGGTGATCGCGGCCAACATCGATACGGTATTCATCGTCTGTGGCCTGGACGCTGACTTCAATCCGCGCCGCATCGAGCGCTACCTGCTGCTGGTCGGCGGTGGCGGTGCCGAACCGGTGGTGGTGCTGACCAAGGCCGACCAGACCGAATACAGCGAGGACGCGCTGGCGGTGCTGGAAGAACTGGAGATGCAGGGCATTGCCTTGCATGCGATCAACGGCCTGGACGCCGACAGCGTGGCGGTGCTGCAACCGTGGCTGGGTCCCGGCCGCACGGTGGTGCTGGTCGGCTCCTCCGGTGCCGGCAAGTCCACGTTGACCAACACGTTGCTCGGCGAGCAGCGGATGAGGACCAACGCGGTGCGTGCCAACGATTCGCGCGGGCGCCACACCACCACGCACCGCGCGCTGATGCCGCTACCGACCGGTGCCTGCCTGATCGACACCCCCGGCATGCGCGAGCTGAAGCCGACCGGTGAAGAGACGCTGTCCGAAGGCGGCTTCGCCGATATCGAAGCGCTGGCCGCACAGTGCCGCTTCAACGACTGCAAGCACCAGCAGGAACCGGGCTGTGCTGTTCGCGCAGCGATCGACGCGGGCGAGATCGAAGAGAGCCGGCTGCTGAACTACTTCAAGCTGAAGGAAGAAGTGGCCGTGGCCGCAGCGAAGCTGGCCGTACGCCAGGCCGAGACCGCGCAGGAACGCGGCGGCAGGAAGGGCAAGGGCCAGCAGTTCCGCCCGGCGGGCAAGCCGCGTAGGCGGTAACAAGGCAGCCGAGCATGGGCTCGGCTCTACACTTGGTTCGCGGTGGAATCATTCCCTGTAGCGCCCGGGCCGATGCTCGGGCGGCGGCGCACGGCGCCGGACACGGCAGGGCGTTATAGTCCGCGCATGGAACCGACTGCGACGCTGGACCGTGACGTGGCCCACCATGCAGCGCTCGATGCGCGCCTGGTCGAGGCCGTGGGGGGCATCCGCCTGCTGGGCCTGACCAGCTGGCCGGCCACGGTGCAGGCCCCGTTCCTGGAAAGCGTGGCGCGCGGCCAGCCGGTGCTGCCGAAAGTGGATTACCCCCGGCTCGACTTCAGCGAGGAGCGCCGTGCGCTGGCCGCGATCGCCGGCGACTGCGATGACAGCCACCCGCTGGGCCACTATGTGCAGCAGTCGGCGCAGAGCTGGGATCTGGCCGCGCAGCTGTTGGAGGGGCTGGGCACTGCGGCAGTCGATACCTGTTCGGTGCAGCTGTTCGGCGCACCCGAGCAGCCGCTGCCGGGCAATGGTCCGAGCACGCGCGACGCAGCGCGCCACTTCATCCAGATCGCTACCGAACTCGATCACGAACTGCTGGCGCCGGAAGAGCAGGTACCGGTCTCGGCCATTGCCCTGCAGCTGCAGCTGCAGAACGATCTGGATGCGTTCTTCGAATCGCGCATCATCCAGGTTCAGCTGGATCCGGAGCTGGTGTCCAAGGCCGCTGCCGGACCGACCCGCATCCGCCTGCGTACCAGCGCGCGCTTCAGCGCTTACGACCGCGCGCAGCTGTTCCACCATGAAGCGCTGGTGCATTCGCTCACCGCATTGAACGGTCGCGGCCAGCCGGTATTGCCCAGCCTGGCGTTGTCCTCGCCGCGGGTGACGGCCACCCAGGAAGGGCTGGCTACCTTCGCCGAACAGATCACCGGCAGCATCGACATCGAGCGCCTGAAGCGGATCAGCCTGCGCACCGAAGCGATCGCGATGGCACGCGAAGGCGCCGACTTCATCGAAGTGTTCCGCTATTTCTGCGATGCCGGGCAGAACCCGGAGGAGAGTTTCGCCTCGGCACAGCGCGTGTTCCGTGGCGTGCCGCCCAATGGTGGCCTGGCGTTCACCAAGGACACGGTGTACCTGCGCGGGCTGGTGTCGGTGCATACCTTCTTCCGGCACATGCTGGCCGAGGACCGCCTGCAGGTCTGCCGCTGGTTGTTTGCCGGCAAGATGAGCCTGACCGATGCGATTGCGTTCGCGCCACTGTTCGAAGCGGGTGTGCTGAAGCCGCCGCGCTGGCTGCCGCACTGGGTGAGCCGGGCGAACGGCCTGGCTGGCATGCTGGCGTTCTCGCTGTTCGCCAACCGGATACGGATGGACCAGCTGGCGCCGGAATGAAATGCGTTGGCGGGATGATGCGCTGGCGCCTCGATGGATATCGCTGGGCGGCGGTGGGGCACCCTGGCCAGGACACGCCGTAAACCCATCCATGGGGGCTCGATCGGCGCATCCATGCGCCTCACGGTCCTGGCCAGGGTGCGCCACCGCCGCCAGACAGTTTCCCGCGCGGGCGGCAGCACATCACCGCGCCGAAGGGATTGCGCTTGAAAAGCAAAGAGCCGGGCAATGCCCGGCTCTTTGCTTTTGCTCTTCTTTGCCTTCCGCACCGTGGCGCGGGAAACCGTCGAGCAGGGTCGGATGGGCCGGCGCAGGACCGTTGACGCCATGGATGGCGCCATCGAGCCCCCATGGATGGGTTTACGGCGTGTCCTGCGCCGGCCCATCCGGCCCTGCCCCGCGATGATAATCAAGACGCCGCGGAGCAACGCTTTCGACTTAGAACTCCGCCGCCACCGTCATGAACAGCTGCCGCGGCGCGCTCGCATGGATCGCATACCGCGTGCCCTTCGGATCGGTCGGCGCGAACGAACTCAGCTGGCCGGCATAGCGCTTGTTGGTCAGGTTGGTCGCGTTCAACGACACCCGCACGTTGCGCAGGCCCAGGCCCGGGCCGAAGTCGTAGCCTGCACCAGCGTCGAAGGTGGTCACGCCCGGCACCGACTGGTCGTTGGTGTAGGTGTAGTAGCGCTTGCCGGTGTACTTCGCACGCAGGCTGGCGAAGAAGCCGTCGCGGTTCCAGCTGATCTCGCTGGAGGCCATGCGCTGCGGCGTATCCACCGTGATCTTGCCGGCCACCGGTACGATCGCACCGCCCGAGGTGTAGTCATCCTCGTAGGTGGTCTTGTTCCAGGACAGCGCGTTGTACCACTGCAGGCCGTCGATCGGCTTGAGGATGAAGGTCAGTTCCGCGCCGTGGCTCTTCACCGAACCGACATTGATGAAGCGCGTTACGCACTCCGGACGCGTGCCGACTTCGATGCTGGAACACGGGTTCAGCGACAGCAGGCGGTTGTCGAACTTCACGTTGTAGGCCGCGATCGAGGCCTGGTACTTCTCGCCGAAGGTACGGAAGCCGGCTTCCAGGCTCTTGGACTTCTCCGGCTCCAGCCCGGCGCTGGCCGCGAACGATTCCGGCGACACCTGCAGCGGGCCGCCGCTGCCACCGCCGACGAAGGCGGCGATGTTCTCGGCGTAGGAGGCGAACAGCTCGTTGTTGGCGTTGAGCTTGAAGCCCAGGCCCACCTGCGGCAGCACCGATTCCTTGGTGGTCAGCGTGCCCGAGGCGATGCGGGTTTCCACGCCCGGCTGGGCGGTGGCGCGCATGCGGGTGTTGGGGCTCTTGATGCCCACGTCTACGGTCAGCCGTTGGTCCAGGAAGCGCATGCGGTCCTGCACGTAGAACTGGCGCGTGCGGATGTCGAAGTCCTGGTTGAACAGCAGGCGGTCGGGGTTCTTCAGGTACAGGTCGTCCAGGAACGGGCCACTGATGTAGTAGAAGTTGCGCGACACGTTATGGTCGTTCTGCTCGTACCACAGGCCGGCTTCCAGTTCGTGGATGCCCACCGTCCACGACAATGCGGCGGTCAGGCCATCGCGGTTGATCGTGTAGTTGGTGCTGCGGATCGAGATCGGCAGCATCCTGTCGGTGCCCGGGTAGGATGGCTGGCCCGGTGCCCACCAGTGGCCCTGGCCACGGTTGTCGTGGTGGTAGGCCAGCAGCTTCAGGCGGCCCTGCTCGCCCAGGCGAAGGTCGGCATCGACCGAATAGAGGTTGTCGTCGCGCAATGCGCGGCTCTGGTAGTAGGCATCGTCGATGCTGTTGACGCCGCCGCTGAACTTGCAGCGTGCCTTGTTGTAGGTGCCCGGCGCGCAGTACGCAGCGGCCACGGCGCGATCCCAGTCCGGCGCGTAGATGTTCCAATCCCAGCCCAGGCCACGCGCCAGCATGTCCTTGGACAGGTAGGCGTAGTTGGCCTGGCTGGCGCGCGAGGTGGCCACGAACGCACCGAAGCGGTGGTCGCCGACATTCCACACTGCCTTGGCGTTGAACTGGCGGGTGGTCTGGTTCTGGTAGGGCGCGGCCCACATGTCCTGGTCCTGGTGCACGCCGGACACATAGGCCGAGAAGCCGTTGATGTCACCGGTATCCACGCGCAGGTAGCCACGGCGCTGGCTGTTGTCGCCGACGGTGACGCTGGCGCGGCCACCGAACTCGGTGGACGGGTCCATCGAGAAGTACTGGATGGTGCCGCCCAGGTTGCTGGTCGAGGCCACGCCCAGCGAACCGATGCCCTGCGACAACTCGGCACCGGCCAGATTCTCGGCGATGATCGCGCGGGCGATGCTCAGGCCGTTGTAGTTGCCGTAGCTGTTGTCGCCCAGCGGGATGCCGTCCAGCGTATAGCCGAGGCGGCTCTTGTCGAAGCCGCGCAGGCTGATGGTCTGCGATTCTTCGTTCGCGCCGAAGGCATCGTTGGACTGCACCGACACGCCCGGCAGGCGGTCGAGGATCTTCTGGCCACTGGTGCCTGGAGGCAGCACCTGCTTGTCGACCGCGGTGATGCGCTGCACCTGGCGGGTCTCGCCCTGGCCGATCACGGAGACGGTATCCAGCGTCTGCGCGCTCAGTGCGGCGTCGGTGCTGGCGCCGGTGTCGGCAGCGGTGGCGGCATGGGCGCTGGCGGCGGCGGAGAGCGCGATCGCCACGGCGATCGTCAGGTGTCGGGTCTGCATGGTGGTCCGTTGCATGGGGGGGGGTCACCGGCACGCGTGCGCGGTGCATGGCCACTATGCGAACGGAACATGAAACCTTCTTTACGAAAAACCAACGAACGACGCAGGCCCCCGTGCGTGTCCTGCTACCCGATAGAAAAGGGGCCGGATCCCACTCGCGAACGAAGGTTCACCGGCCCCGCGCACTCCGTGGGGAGGGCTCACCCCATGTACAGGCCACCGTTGACCGGATAGTCGGCGCCGGTCACGTACGAGGCTTCATCCGAGGCCAGCCACGCGCACAGGCCGGCCACTTCTTCGGGGCGACCCAGGCGGCGTACCGGCACCGAGGCTGCCAGCCGGTCCAGTACATCCGGCGGGAAGCTGCTGATCGCCTGGCTGGCGATGTAGCCCGGCGACAGCGTGTTGACGGTGACGCCGCGCGAAGCCACTTCGGCGGCCAGCGCACGGCTGAAGCCATGCATCGCGGCCTTGGCGGTGGCGTAGTTGACCTGGCCGATCTGGCCCTTGTGGGCGCTGACCGAGCCGATGTTGATGATGCGGCCCCAGCCGCGCGTGGCCATGCCGTCGACCACCTGCTTGGTGAGGTTGAACAGCGCGTTGAGGTTGGAGGCGATCACCGCGTTCCAGTCCTCCACCGTCATCTGGCGGAACAGCAGGTCGCGGCTGCCGCCGGAGTTGTTGACCAGTACATCGACCTCACCGACTTCGGCGCGGACCTTGGCGAACGCCGCGCTGGTCGAGGCCCAGTCGGTCGCGTTGCCTTCGGAGGCGATGAAGTCGAAGCCCTGTTCGCGCTGCTCGCGCAGCCAGTTGGCCTTGCGCGGCGAGTTCGGCGCGCAGCCGGCAACCACGGTGTGGCCGCTGCGGGCCAGGCTCTGGCAGATGGCAGTGCCGACACTGCCCATTCCACTGGTGACGTAAGCGATTCGAAGCGTCATTGCAGAAGGCTCCTTGGCAAAGGGTCAGGCGGCAAGGGGATACAGGCCGAACAGCAGGCTGCCGATCATCAGCAGCATCGAGATGGCGATGGCCCACTTCAGGGTGAACTTCTGGTGGTCGGCGAATTCGACCTTGGCCAGGCCCACCAGCAGGTAGGTGGACGGCACCAGCGGGCTGAGCAGGTGCACCGGCTGGCCGGCCAGCGAGGCGCGCGCCATTTCCACCGGGGTGATGCCGTAATTGCCGGCGGCCTCGGACAGGATTGGCAGCACGCCGAAGTAGAACGCGTCGTTGGACATGAAGAAGGTGAACGGCATCGACGCCACCGCCGTGATCACCGCCAGGTGCGGGCCCCACGATTCCGGAATCACGGCCAGGAAGCTGTGCGACATCGCCTCCACCATGCCGGTGTTGTTGAGGATGCCGGTGAAAATGCCTGCGGCGAAGATCAGTGACACCACCGACAGCACGTTGCCGGCGTGGTTGACCACGCGGCGGCGCTGCTCGGCCAGGTTCGGATAGTTGATCACCAGGGCGATGGCGAAGCCGACCATGAACAGCACCGGCATCGGCAGCACGCCAATGATCAGCGCGGTCATCAGCGCCACGGTCAGTGCCAGGTTCACCCACAGCAGCTTCGGCCGCTTGATGTCTTCGGCATCTTCCACGGTCGGCAGCGCGTTGCTGTCGTCGGACACGCTGTTGTCCATCCAGCTGCCGCCCTTGGGCAGGGTCACAACACCCAGGCGACGGCGTTCCTTCAGGCCCAGGTACCAGGCCAGCAGCAGCACGCCGGCACAGGCGATCACCATCGACGGGATCAGCGGCACGAACACGTCGGCCGGGTCCACGTGCAGCGCGGTGGCCGCGCGTGCGGTCGGGCCGCCCCACGGGGTCAGGTTCATCACGCCGCCGGCAAGGATGGTCACGCAGGTCATGTTCAGCGCGTTCATGCCCAACCGCTGGTACAGCGGCAGCATCGCCGAGACGGTGATCATGTAGGTGGTCGAGCCATCGCCATCGAGCGAGATCAGCATCGCCAGCACCGCGGTGCCAAGCACGATCTTCATCGGGTCGCCCTTGACGAAGCGCAGGATCACCCGCACCAGCGGATCGAACAGGCCGGCGTCGATCATCACCCCGAAGTAGAGGATGGCGAACATCAGCATCACGCCGGTGGGTGCGATCTTCTTGATGCCCTCCAGCATCATCTCGTCGATGCCGGCACCGAAGCCACCGATCAGCGCGAACAGGATGGGGATGGTGATCAGGGCGACGAGCGGCGACAGGCGCTTGCTCATGATCAAGTACATGAACGTAATGACCATGCCAAAGCCGAGGATGCTCAGCATCATCTGCGGACTCCTTGCGAAAACAGGACGTGGGGAGTGGAAGGGGCCCGGGCGGAATGCCCGGAATGTCGGGCCTAGAAGTCGTACTGCAGGCGGCCGGTGACCGCGCGCGTGCGGTCCACCGTCACCCCGGCCAAGCGGTCGCGGTTGCGGCTTTCGATCACGTTGAGCATGAAGCGCAGGTTGTCGCGCAGGTACCAGTTGCCACCCAGCGTCCAGGCTTCGGTGCTGCCGCGACGCAGGTCCGGCGCACCGTCGAGATGCTGCGCGCCCCACATCTGGTCGTAGCGCAGCGCCACTTCGAAGGCCCCGGCCTTGTGGCGGATGTCCTTCACCCGCGCGAAGCGGCCGGTCTTGCGATCGTAGGCACGGCTTTCGCCGGTGACGAACCAGCTGAGCATGCCGTAGGCCGCCATTACATCGCCACGCTGGGCGCCGTCGTCGAAGGTGGCGCCACTGAACTCGCCCTGCCACGACAGCGGGCCGCGCACCTGCGCGTATTCCAGCGACCACTTGTTGACGTCGGTATCGCGGCCGGCGGAGAAGTCGACCAAGGTCAGGCGGCTGTTGTCGGACAGATGGCCGGCCGGGCGCGGGCGGATACGCAGGCCGGGCACGCCGTTGGCGCCGGGATTGTCGTAGGCCTCGCGGGCCAGCGACAGGCCCAGGTGCAGCACGTCGCCGTCGCTGGGCGAGGGTGCCCAGGTGACGCGGCCACCCGCCGCACGGCCCTTCACCTGCCAGGCGTCGATGCTCTCCAGGCTGTAGAGGCTGGCCGCCCAGGTGAAGTCACCGGGGTTGGCCTGCCAGGACGCACCCAGGCGGTACAGCGGCGCCAGCGTGGTGCCGGCGTTGCCGCGCTCCAGGAAGCTGCCGTAGTTGGAGCTGGTACGGTCATCCAGCGAGAAGTACTGCTTGAACTGGCCGACGGTGAGCTTGCCGGCCTTGCCGAAGCTGCGCGCCAGGTACACGTCCTTGGCCTCGACGCGGTCGCCGGAGAAATCGGCTTCCAGCTTGTAGTCGACCACGAAGAACTTGCCGGACACGTCAACCCACGCACGGCGGATTTCGGTGTCGTCCTTGTTCGGGGTGCCCCGGTTGTCATTATCGAAGGTGGCGAAGTCCAGGTGCAGGCGGCCACCCAGGGTGGCGGTGACCGGACGGTCGTCTTCGGCAGCGAAGGCCGGCGCCGACAGGACAGCCAGCGCCATCATGGCGGCAGGACGCCGCCAGGCAAACGTGAATTCCACAAACCCTCCCAGGTGCGCGCCAGGCGCGCGGCAATCGTGGGCACCGGACGGTGCGCGGCCGCAGTCTGGGTCGCCGTAGCTGTCATCGTCCTGTCAGCGGTTTGTGCGGTGCAGCGTAAATGGTCGCCAGGCATGGCCCGGCGGGCGGCCCCGGCGTCATGCGGTAGCATTCGCTTCCCCTCCCACCATCGTGCCCATGCGCCTGCTGCTGGTCGAAGACAACCCGGATCTGGCCGATGCGATCATCCGCCGCATGCGCCGCAGTGGGCACGCCGTGGACTGGCAGGCCGATGGCCTGGCCGCCGCCAGCGTGCTGCGCTACCAGAGCTTCGACCTGGTGGTGCTGGACATCGGCCTGCCCAAGCTCGATGGCCTGAGCGTGCTGGCCGGCATGCGCGAGCGCGGTGACAGCACGCCGGTACTGATGCTGACCGCGCGTGATGGCATCGAGGATCGCGTGCAGGCGCTGGATGTGGGCGCCGACGACTACCTGGGCAAGCCGTTCGATTTCCGCGAGTTCGAAGCGCGCTGCCGTGTGCTGCTGCGGCGTGCGCGTGGCCAGGCCAGCGAAGTGGTGCAGATTGGCGGCTTCCAGTTCGACAACGCTGCGCACCGGGTCAGCCTCGACGGCGAACCGATCGAACTGCCCAATCGCGAGTACCGCCTGCTGGAGATCCTGGTCGGCCGTCTTGGCCAGGTGGTCGGCAAGGACGAGATCGGCAACGGCCTGTTTGGTTTCGATGACGAAGCGGGCCCGAACGCCATCGAGTTGTATGTTGGCCGCCTGCGGAAAAAGCTGGCCGGCGCACCGCTGCGCATCACCACGGTGCGCGGTGTCGGCTACCTGCTGGAAGCCAGCGATGGCAGCGCCGACGCCGATGGCTGACGCACGCGCTGCGAACGCCGCACCGGGTTCGCTGCGGCGCACGCTGCTGCTCTACCTCGGCGCGCTGCTGGCGGTATTCGCGGTGGCGCTGCTGTTCGCCGCGCGCGACTATGGCCAGCGTGCGGCAAACCGTTCCTACGATCACCTGCTGGTGTCTTCGGCGCTGTCCATCGCCGATTCGGTGGCGCTGGTCGACGGCCAGTGGCAGGTCGATCTTCCCTATGCGGCGCTGGACCTGCTGGCGATGGCCCCGGAAGACCGCGTGTTCTATCGGGTGGCCGACAGCCGCGGCAACCTGATCACAGGTTATGGCGATCTGCCGTCGCCGCCGCGCCGTCCGGGCACGCAGCCGCAACTGTTTGATGCGGCGTACAGCGGCGAGACCGTGCGCTTCGTGGTGGTCGGCCGCAGTTTCGCCGCGGCCTCGGCGCAGGGCGAGGTGCAGGTGCAGGTGGGCCAGACCCGGCGTGCGCGCGAAGCCGTCGCGCAGGACATGGTCAATCGCGCACTGCTGGCGATCGGCGTGCTGTCCGGCCTGCTGCTGGCGCTGGTGGCGTTTGGCGTGCACCGCGCGTTCCGCCCACTGGTGCGGGTGGAACGCGAGCTGTCGCGCCGCGAACCGTCCGACCTGAAGCCCCTCGACGCGCGCGTGCCGCGCGAGATGGACCAGATGGTGGCGGCGTTGAACCGCTTCATGGAACGCCTGTCCAGCAGCAACGAGACACTGCGCGCATTCATGGCCGAGGCCGCGCACCAGATGCGCACGCCGTTGGCTGCCCTGCGCGCGCAGGCACAGCTTGCGCTGGACGACGACGACCCCGAAGACATGCGGCGCAGCCTGCAGGCGATCGAGCGCAATGCCACCCACATGAGCCGGTTGCTGAACCAGCTGCTCAGCGATGCCAGCGTGATCCATCGTTCGCATCTGCAGCGCTTTGCAGCGGTGGACCTGGCCGAGACCGTGCACCAGGCCCTGCATGAAGCGCTGCCGCAGGCCGGTCCGGCGCCGCGCGTGCAGTTGGCGATGACCGCCGAACCGGCACTGGTGCACGGCGATGCGCTGCTGCTGCGCGAGGCGATCAAGAACCTGGTCGACAACGCACTGAAGTACGGCGGTGACGGCGACCTGCAGATTGCCCTTACCGTGGAAGGCGAGCAGGCCGTGCTGACCATCGCCGACCACGGCGCAGGCATCGCCCCGGCCGATGCCGAGCGCGTATTCGAGCGTTTCGCACGTGGCGAAGGCGCGCCCTCAGGTGGTGCCGGGCTGGGCCTGGCCATCGTCAAGCGCGTGGTCGACAGCCATGGCGGCCGCATTGACCTGAGCAACCGCCCGCAGGGCGGGCTGGTCGCCACCATCCGCCTGCCACGGAGCAGTCCATGATCCGCCTGTTCGCTGCTGCCGTTGCCTTGCTGCTGGCCCTGCCGGTACTGGCCGCGCCCGGCGACGTACGCCGTTTCCCGGCCCAGGCAAAGGCCACTGCGCAGCTGCGCATTCACGGCACCACCGACATCGAAGTGTTCGCGGTGGTGATCGCCGATTACCAGCGCCTGCATCCCGGCACCGAGGTGGTGTACGAGGACATCATCACCCAGGACCTGTACGCGCGTTACCTGCACGACCGCGCCGGACCGGCATCGCCGGACCTGCTGATCTCCAGCGGCATGGATCTGCAGACCAAGCTGGTCAACGATGGCCACGCGCTGCCACACCGTTCGGCGCAGACCGCCGCACTGCCGGCCTGGGCACAGTGGCGCAACGAGGCGTTCGGTATCAGCTACGAGCCGGTGGTGATGGTCTACAACACCCGCATGCTGCCGGCCGCGAAGGTGCCGCACACGCGTCGGCAGCTGCTGGACCGGCTGCGCGCCGAGGGAGCACCGCTGCGCGGCAGGGTCGGCACCTATGACATCGAGCGCAGCAGCGTCGGCTACCTGCTGTCTACCCAAGATGCGCAGCGTGGCAGCATCGCCGGTGCGTTGCTGGGCGCGCTGGGTGACAACGACGTGGTGCGCGAGGAGCGCACCGGCGTGCTGCTGGACAAGGTGGCCAGCGGACAGCTGTCGCTGGTCTACAACGTGCTCGGCTCCTACGCGCAGGCGCGCGTCGATGCGGGTGCCCCGCTCGGCATTGTGGAGCCCGAGGACTACACGCTGGTGGTGCTGCGTACCGCAGTGATCCCGCGTACCGGCCCACACCCGGAAGAAGCCCGGCGCTTCCTCGACTACCTGCTGTCGCCACGCGGCCAGCAGGTGCTGTCGCGCGAGGCACGGCTGATGCCGATCGTGACCGGCAACGCGCGCGGCGATGATGCGCCGGGCCGCAGCCGCCGCCCGATCCAGCTCGGCCCGGGCCTGCTGGTGTACCTGGACGCGCTCAAGCGTCGCCAGTTCCTCGATGCCTGGCGCAGCAGCGTCGAGCCGGCCGGGCGCTGAGGCGGCGACCTGCCCGTACAATGGCGGCATGAGCGAATACACCATCCTGATCGCCGATGACCACCCGCTGCTGCGTTCGGCGGTGGTGCAGTCGTTGCGGCAGAGCCTGCCGCTGGCGCAGGTGCGCGAAGTCGCCAGCGCCGAGGCATTGGCCGAAGCGCTGGATGCCCACCCGGATGTGGACCTGGTGCTGCTGGACCTGACCATGCCCGGCGCGCACGGTTTCTCCGCGCTGCTGCACGTGCGCGGCTCGCATCCGGACATTCCGGTGGTGATCCTCTCCTCCAACGACCATCCGCGGGTGATCCGTCGTGCCCAGCAGTTCGGCGCGGCGGGTTTCATTCCAAAGTCTGCTCCGGCCGAGACCATCGGCGAGGCGGTGCAGGCGGTGCTCGATGGTGGCCTGTGGTTCCCGGCGATGGCCGCCGAACGCTCCGAGGCCGACGCACTGCTGGCCAGCCGCCTGGCCCAGCTGACCCCGCAGCAGTTCCGTGTGCTGCTGTGCCTGGCCGATGGCCTGCTCAACAAGCAGATCGCCTACACGCTGGGGTTGGCCGAGAACACGGTGAAGGTACATGTCACTGCGATCCTGAAGAAGCTCGAATGCCACAGCCGCACACAGGCAGCGGTACTGGTGAAGGCGCTGGAGCCTGAGGGCGACGCCGGCATCGGGTTGTAGTTTCCGGCCAACGGCGCAGCCCCTCGTGGGTGGGTTTGGGTTGGTCGCTGAAAGCAGAAGCTGCGACCGGCCTCTGACAGATTTCGGTGGCCTGCCACCCACGGAGAAGAAAAAAGATCAAAAGCAAAAGCAGGCTGTCAGGCCGCCTTTTGTAGAGCCGAGCCCACGCTCGGCTTCGCGGACCGGCCGGAAAGCAGCCGAGCATGGGCTCGGCTCTACACGAGCAAGCGCAGCGCGCGACCCGCTTTTGATCTTTTTTCTTCTCCGAGGGTGGACGCGCACGGAACGTGTCAGTGGCCGGGTAGATGGGCTGCACAGGGACGTACTTGCAGCGCCCCCTGTGCAGCCCATCTACCCGGCCCCACCGATGAACTGCTTTGCGCGACCACCCACGAGGGGCTGCGCTGTTGGCTGGAAACTATCCGCGATGCCGGATCAGCAACTGACTCATCAGCGCCCGCAGCGCCGGCGGCTTCACCGGCTTGGCCATCATTCCCCAACCGCGTTCGGCAGCCATCTCACGCAATCCCGCATCGCGCTCGGCGGTGACCAGCACCACCGGCGGACGGGCCTGCCACAGCTTTGCCAATGTCTCGTACAGCACCGGGCCATGGTGGTCACCCATGCGCACATCCAGCAGCACCAGCTCTGGCACCGCGCCTGTTGCCGCCAGCTGCAGCGCCGCCTGCGGGCCGTCGGCCAGCGCCACCTCGCAGCCCCAGCGCTCCAGCAGCGCGCGGCTGGCGGCGCAGACGTGCGGATCGTCGTCGATCACCCACACCCGGCGACCGCGAAGCGGGTTGTCCGCGGCCGGTTCCTGCATCAGCACCGGCACAGGAGCAGTAGCGGGAATCGCGCTGGCTTCGCCGAACGGCACGCCCACCGCGAACACGCTGCCCCGGCCCAGCTGCGAGCGCAGGCGGATCGGGTGGCCGAGCAGCCGACCGATGCGGTCGACGATCGCCAGGCCAAGGCCGGCGCCGCGCTGCTGGCCGTCGTGCAGGCGGCGGAACTCCTCGAAGATCTCGCCCTGCAGCGCATCGGGAATGCCGGGGCCCTGGTCGTGAACTTCGATCCACAGCAGGCCTTCGCGGCGACGGCAGCCGAGCAGCACGCGGCCACGTTCGCTGTAGCGCAGTGCGTTGGACAGGAAGTTCTGCAGGATGCGGCGCAGCAGCGCTTCATCGCTGACCACCACCGCAGCGGTATCGACCCAGTCGACCACCAGCCCACGTGACTGCGCGGCGATGCCGAACTCGCGTGCCAGCGTCTGCAGCAAAGGCCCGAGCCGGAACGCCTGTACGCGCGTGGGCAGGCTGCCCGATTCCAGGCGCGCGATATCCAGCAGGCTGTTGAGGATCGCATCCTGCGCGGCCAATGCAGCATCGATGTGGTCGCTGGTCTGTTGCTGCGCCGGGTCACTCAGCTTGCCGCGCAGCACCGAGACGAACATGCGCGCCGCGTTGAGGGGCTGCAGCAGGTCGTGCACGGCCGAGGCAACGAAACGGGTCTTGTAGCGGTTGGCCTGCTCGGCTTCGCGGCGTGCTTCGTCCAGGTCGCGGGTGCGTTCGGCGATGCGGTGTTCCAGCGCATCGGCCAGGGAGCGCAGTTCGCGCGCGGCGTTCTTGTAGCTGGTGATGTCGGCATAGCTGGTGACGAAGCCGCCGTCAGGCAGCGGATTGCCACGGATCTCCAGCACCGTGCCGTCGTCCTTCTCGCTCTCGCGCATGTGCGGGCGGCCGCTGCGCAGGTGGTTCAGGCGACGCTCGATTGCTTCATCGACGGGGCCCGGACCGAGCAGGCCACGGCGTGCGTTGAAGCGGAACAACTCCTCGATCGGCCGGCCCACGCGGACCAGGTCTGCCGGGAACCGGAACAGTTCCAGATAGCGCGAATTCCACGCGACCAGGCGCAGTTCGCGGTCGATCACCACCACGCCCTGCGGCAGGTGTTCGAGGCTGCGGCTGAGTCCGCTGTCGGCGTCGGTGGCCGCCTGCAGCAGGCCATCCTGTGCGGTGCGCAGTTCCTGTGCATGCTGCTTGAGCAGGGTTTCCAGTTCGCGGCGGCTGCGCAGGCGATGCTTGGCCAGGCGTCGGCGCTGCTGCACGAACAGCACCAGGAAGCCCAGCGCCAGCCACGCGGCACCGCCGGTGAGTGCGGCCGCGCGGCCGGCGGCGGTGGCGGCGCCGGCGTCGTGCAGCAGATGCAGGTTCCAGCCTTCGGCGGGCAGCGGCAGGCTTTGCCACAGCATCGGCTGCGGCAGTACGGGATCGAGCAGGCGCACCATGCGGCCACCATCGGCAAGCACGTCTTCAGTACGCGCGCGCAATGGCTGCAACGCGCGGTCGGCGTATTGGCGGGCGTCCAGCATTTCGCGGCGCTCATCGGCGCCCAGCGGGCGCAGCAGGCGGTAGCGCCAGCTGTCACGGTTGGCCAGGAACACCACGTCATGGTCGTCGCTGGCCAGCACCACGTCCGGGCTGCTCAACCATTCCTGTTCCAGCGCCGACAGCTCGACCTTGATCACCACCACGCCGAGCCGCTTGCCACCTTCCTCGATGGCCTGCGACAGGTAGTAGCCGGGTACGCCGGTGGTCATGCCGATGCCGTAGAAGCGGCCGCGGCCCTGCGCCAGTGCCTGCCGGTAGTAGGGGCGGTAGCTGTAGTTCTCGCCGACGTTGCTGGTCGGCTGGTCCCAGTTGCTGGCCGCCACTGCCACGCCGTCGTGGCCGACCAGGGTCAGGGTCGAGGCACGGGTGACTTCATTGGCGCGTTGCAGCTTGAGGTTCAGCCGCTGCTGTTCGGTGGGCGAGGGCGGCACACGCAGGGCGTGCAGCAGATCCGGATCCAGCGCCAGTACCTGCGGCAACGTGCCGAAGCGGTCGATGCGCTGCTGCAGGCCCTGGCCGTACAGCTGCAGCTGGCGTTGCACCTGGCTGCTTTCCTCGCCGAGGGCGCGCCGCCAGGCGTAGTGGCCGGCGGCGACCGCACACAGCACGGTGCCACCGACCATCACCAGGAGGGTCAGCAACAGCATCCGGTGGCGGCTGAGCCGGTACATGGCGGCAGTCTACGCAGGGCCGGCGGGCGTGACGTGCACGCCCGCCGGGGTCTGACGTGGAAGGGGTCAGAAGTGCATCTGCGCGCGCAGTTCGAAGATCTCCGGCGTGCTGTGCACACCGCGACGGCTGGCGTCGACCTTCACATAGTTGGCCTGGAACTTGAAGTGGCTGGTCAGGTACCAGTTCGCGCCCAGGGTCAGGTCGTGCTGGCGGCCACCAAGGATGCTGCCATCGTCGAGGTCCAAGCGGCTGTAACGGGCCACCAGTTCCACCGCGCCGTAGTCGTGCGCCGGCTTGATGTTGGCCACGGCACCTGCGTTGTACGGGCGCGACTCGCCGGTCAGCACCCAGCTGGCCATCGCGTACTGGCCGCTGCCGGTGTAGTCGGGCTTGCCGTCATGGCGGGTGACCGTGGCACGCAGGGCTTCGGCCTGCAGCGAGAACGGACCGCGGATCCAGATGCCTTCCAGGCCGGTGCGGCGGATCTGGTCGGCGGTGACCAGCGCGCCGGAATCGACATAGCGGATGTCGGTCAGGCCGGCTTCCGGGCGTGCACGCAAGCGCGCGCTGGCCTCGTGGTGCACGTCACGGCCATCGCTGTAGCCGCGCGGATTCTCCTGCGAATAGGCCAGGCCCAGGTGAATCACGTCACCCGGCGCCTTCACCGGGGTCCACACCGCACGCACGGCCTGGGTGGTGCCGGGGTTGTCACCCTGCAGGTCCTTGCCGCCATAGGCGCCGGCCTGCAGCAGGTACTGCGGGCGCTCCAGCACCCATTCCACGCCGGTGCGGCGGCCGGCGTAGAAGGCCTGCACGGGCAGCGCGGTTTCCAGGAAGCTGCCGGCGCGCGAAGAGGTGTTCGCGTCCAGGCCGACCGGGGTCTTCATGTAGCCGAAGCGGAAGCGGCCGATGTCGCGGCCGAAGAAGGCCTTGCTTTCAAAGCGCACGAACACGTCCAGCCAGGTATCGGACTGGAAGTCGTAGTAGACCATCGCGTCGTAAACGCCCTTCTTCTTCAGCGTCGCACCGAACTCCTTGCGACGCACCGCGTCGTCATCCTCCAGGCCACTGCCCGAGGAGAAATCGTTGTAGTCGTAGGCGATGTTGGCGGTAGCGGCCAGTTCGGTGCCGTCGCCGAAGGCGTACTTGGTCGGCCAGTTGTCGAAATCGGCGGCCGAGGCGAAGGCGGGAAGGGCGGCCAGCGACAGGGCCAGCAAGGTGGGATTCGGGCGCATGTTGGGTGCGGCTCTCTCGGATTGCGTGTGGACAGGACAACAACGGCCGCAGGGGCCGAAACTTTCGCAAGGACGCGCCCGGCCGTTCAGCCCGGGCCACCGGCCTTCCCGTGTCTGGGCGGTGTGGCGCCAGTGTAGGCACCTGCGCCACCTGAACCGGGGGGCTAGTACCAATAGGTTATCTGCGCCGACGTGCCCAGCGCGTACAAAGGCGTCCATTGGTCGCACCTCCTGCGCGTGCAGCACAGGGCGATCAGTTTCCACGGTAGCGGTTCCCGTGCAGTCCCGGGGCCGTACGTGCCTGAAAACGCCCCTTCCGGAGTCCGCCATGCACATCCCGACCGCAGCCCCGGCGCCTGCAAAGCCGTTGCCGATCTATCGCCAGCTGTACTTCCAGGTGATCGTGGCGATCGTCCTCGGCGCCATCCTCGGCCACTACGAACCGTTGGTGGGCGAAAAGATGAAGCCGCTGGGCGATGCCTTCATCAACCTGGTGAAGATGATCATCGCACCGGTGATCTTCCTGACCATCGTCACCGGCATCGCCGGCATGACCCACCTGCGCACGGTGGGCCGGGTGTTTGCCAAGGCGATGGCGTACTTCCTGTTCTTCTCCACGCTGGCGCTGATCGTCGGCATGATCGTGGCGCACGTGGTGCAGCCCGGCGCCGGCATGAACATCAACCCGGCCGAGCTGGACCAGACCGCGGTGCACAGCTACGTCGAAAAGTCGCATGACCTGACCCTGGTCGGCTTCCTGATGGACATCATCCCGAAGACGCTGGTGAGCGCCTTCGTCGATGGCAACATCCTGCAGGTGTTGTTCATCGCGGTGCTGTTCGGCATCGCGCTGGCCTCGGTGGGCGAGAAAGGCAGGCCGATCGTGAACTTCCTGGAGGCGCTGGTCGCCCCGGTGTTCAAGCTGGTGCACATCCTGATGAAGGCCGCCCCGATCGGTGCCTTCGGCGCGATCGCCTTCACCATCGGCAAGTATGGCGTCGGCTCACTGATCAACCTGGCCTGGCTGGTGGGCTCGTTCTACCTCACCGCCTTCCTGTTCGTGGCGGTGATCCTGGGCCTGGTCTGCCGACTGTGTGGCTTCTCGGTGTTCAAGCTGGCGCGCTACCTGAAGGCCGAGCTGCTGCTGGTGCTGGGCACCTCTTCGTCGGAGTCGGCGCTGCCGTCGCTGATGGAGAAGATGGAACGCGCCGGCTGCAGCAAGTCGGTGGTGGGCCTGGTGGTCCCGACCGGCTACTCGTTCAACCTGGACGGCACCAACATCTACATGACCCTGGCGGCACTGTTCATCGCCCAGGCCACCAACACCGAACTGACCCTGGGACACCAGATCGCCCTGCTGCTGGTCGCGATGCTCAGCTCCAAGGGCGCGGCCGGTGTCACCGGCGCCGGTTTCATCACCCTGGCCGCCACCCTGGCCGTGGTGCCGGAGGTGCCGGTGGCCGGCATGGCGCTGATCCTGGGCGTGGACCGCTTCATGAGCGAATGCCGCTCGCTGACCAATTTCATCGGCAATGCGGTGGCCACCGTGGTGGTCTCGCGCTGGGAAGGTGCGCTGGACCGCAACCGCCTGCAGCTGGCGCTGGACGGCCGCGAGAGCGAACTGCCGCCGCCGGTCGATGCGCTGCCCGAGGCGCTGCCGGCCAAGGGCTGATCCAGGTGTGTGGTACCGCGGGGCCGGCCACGACAGTGGTACGGCCCCGCGGCGTTTCAAGGCGTCCCATGACTGTCATGGGCAACGCCGATGCTGGTCTGGGGCCCCGCCGCATACGGCACGGAATTGTGCGGTCGCAGCATGGCTGCGACAGGATAGCGACAGGTCCAGACGCTCCAACGGGGGTATGATCCCCTGTCCCTTCTGCCCATTCATGTAACCCACATCGATGTCCAACGAAGATTTCAAACAGGCCGCCCTCGATTACCACCGGATGTCCCCCCCGGGAAAGATCAAGGTTTCCGCTACCAAGCCCATGCTGACGCAGCGCGACCTGTCGCTGGCGTATTCGCCGGGCGTGGCGTATGCCTGTGAAGCGATCAAGGCCGACCCGCAGCAGGCCAGCGAGCTGACCGCCCGCGGCAACCTGGTGGCGGTGATCTCCAACGGCACCGCGGTGCTGGGCCTGGGCAACATCGGCGCGCTGGCCGGCAAGCCGGTGATGGAAGGCAAGGGCGTGCTGTTCCAGAAGTTCGCCGGCATCGATGTGTTCGACATCGAAGTGGATGAAACCGACCCGGACAAGCTGGTCGACATCATCGCCTCGCTGGAGCCGACCTTCGGCGGCATCAACCTGGAAGACATCAAGGCGCCGGAGTGCTTCGTGGTCGAGCGCAAGCTGCGCGAGCGCATGAAGATCCCGGTGTTCCATGACGACCAGCACGGTACGGCGATCATCGTCGGCGCAGCGGTGCTCAACGCCATGGCGATCACCGGCAAGAAGATCGAGGACGTGAAGCTGGCGACCACGGGCATGGGCGCCGCCGGCATTTCCTGCGTGAACATGCTGGTGCAGCTGGGCCTGAAGCCGGAAAACATCCTGGCCTTCGACCGCGAGGGTGTGATCCACACCGGCCGTACCGACCTGGACCCGGAAAAGCAGCGCTATGCGCGCGATACCGACAAGCGCACCCTGGCCGAGATCGTCGACGGCGCGGACATCTTCCTGGGGCTGTCGGCACCGGGCATCCTGACCGCCGAGATGGTCAAGACCATGGCCCCGGATCCGGTGATCTTCGCGCTGGCCAACCCGACTCCGGAAATCATGCCGGAGGTGGCGCGCGCCGCCCGTCCGGACGCGATCATCGGCACCGGCCGCTCGGACTACCCGAACCAGGTCAACAACGTGCTGTGCTTCCCGTACCTGTTCCGTGGTGCGTTGGACGTGGGCGCGACTGCGATCAACGAGGAAATGAAGATCGCCTGCGTGCGTGCCATCGCCGCGCTGGCGCGCCGCGCGGCCACCGACATGGGCTCGGCCTATGGCGGCGAGACCCCGAGCTTCGGCCGTGAATACCTGATCCCGCGTCCGTTTGACCGCCGCCTGCTGGTGGAGCTGTCGGCGGCCGTGGCCCAGGCCGCGATGGACTCGGGCGTGGCTTCGCGCCCGATCGAGGACATGGGCGCCTACCGCGACAAGCTGGCCCAGTTCGTCTACCGCACCAGCCTGATGATGAAGCCGGTGTACGACCGCGCGCGCAGCGACAAGCAGCGCGTGGTGTACGCCGAGGGCGAAGAGGAAGTGGTGCTGCAGGCGGTGCAGAACGTGGTCGATGACGGCCTGGCGCATCCGATCCTGATCGGCCGCCCGGAAGTGATCGAGTCGCGCATCGAGCGCCTCGGCCTGCGCCTGAAGATCGGCGAGAACGTTGAAGTCACCAACATCAACGACGACCCGCGCTTCAACGAATACTGGCAGTACTACCACGGCCTGACCGGCCGCCGTGGCGTGACCGTGGCCGCGGCGAAGAACCTGATGCGTTCGCGCCCGACCCTGATCGCAGCGGTGATGGTGGCCCGTGGCGAAGCCGATGCGATGCTGACCGGCATCGTCGGCCGCTTCCACAAGAAGCTGGGCTACGTGCGCAGCGTGCTGCCGCTGGAGCCGAAGGTCACCTCGACCTCGGCGATGACCGGCGTGATCAACCAGCAGGGCGTGTTCTTCTTCGTCGATACCCACGTGCAGGAAGACCCGACCGCCGAGCAGCTGTGCGAAGCAACCCTGCAGGCGGCCTACCGCATGAAGCTGTTCGGCATCGAGCCGAAGGTGGCGCTGCTTTCGCACTCCAACTTCGGCAGCCACGATTCGAAGGATGCACTGAAGATGCGCCAGGTGCGCGAGCTGCTGCTCAAGCGCAACCCGCGCCTGAACGTGGATGGCGAAATGCAGGGCGACACCGCATGGGATGAAGCGCTGCGCCAGAAGCTGCTGCCGGGCTCGACCCTGCAGGGCCGAGCCAACCTGTTCGTGCTGCCGAACCTGGAAGCGGCCAACATCGCCTACAACCTGGTGCGCGTGTTCACCGACGGCGTGGCGATCGGTCCGATCCTGATGGGCGTGAACAAGCCGGTGCACATCCTGACCACCAGCGCGACCTCGCGCCGGATCCTGAACATGACCGCGATTGCGGCGGTCGATGCGCAGATCCGCAAGCAGATCGAAGCGGAAAAGAAGGCGTAAGCCTTCGTTCCGCTGCGATCTGCAGAAACGCGCCCTTCGGGGCGCGTTTCGTTTCCGCCCAGCGGAAACGGGTAGAGTCGACTGTTAGTCGACTGCCTTTCCTACAACCACCGAAAATCCCGCGCGATCGCGCGATAGTCGACTAACAGTCGACTCTACCGGTCCCGATGCCGGTCCCACCGCTGCCACACGCGCTACGCACCCCGGTCATTTCCCTGCAACGCCGCTGCGGCCCAATACGCCCACGCGGCCTGGCCGTGGGAAGGGACCGGACCGGCCTCCCCACCCTGGGCCCGACCAACTTTCCATGGACGAGGGTGTCATGCGCAATCGAGTGACGCGGCGGTACTTCCAGCAGTTGTTCGCGCTGTACGCCGGCTTCGTGCAGTCGCGCTGAGGCCGCGATGCGGTAGCGCCGGGCAATGCCCGGCGAACGTAAAGTGCGTTGGGGCTCAGCGCCGCTTGCCGCGGCGCGCTGGTGCCGGCGGCGGTGCATCCGAACGCGGCTTGGCATACTGCGTCCACAGCGCAGGCAGTGCCTTGCCGGTGTGCTTCTGCCACAGCACCGGTGCATAGCGGCCGTCGCGCAGGGCCTTGTCCAGTGCCAGCACCAGGCCCGGATGTTCGGCGTCGGCCCATTTCAGGAACGCACCGGTGACCCGGTAGCCGCTGTCGAAGTTCTGCCCCGTCTCGACCTTGCCCGGCAGTGCCCAGCCCGCAGCGGCATTGTCCATGCCGTAGCGGTCGCGTGCGTAGTCGGCGATGCCCTCCACCAGCCAACCCGGCACCCGTGCGTCGCCATAGCCCGGATAGCCCTGCACGATGTGCATGGCCTCATGGGTGACCAGGTCGATGTCGTTGGGGTGCTGCGCAAGCCAACCCGGGTTGATGGTGATCGTTGCGGCCTGGTCCTTGTCACCGACGAAGGCGATGCCGGTGTAGGCCGGGTCGATCACGATGCGCACCATCGCCGGCGCGGCCGGGTGGAAGTCCGCACGTTCGCGCAGGTAGGCGAAGAAGAACGTATCGATCACCCGCTTGCGCTGCGGCGCGGCCAGGGCGCCACGGGCGTCCTGGTAGTTCAGCGTCACGCCGTCGCGGGTCAGCTGCGTATCGAACGCCTGGGTCTGGCCGAAACTGGAGAAGGACAGGGCAACAAGGGCCAAGGGCAGAAAACGGAAGCGCATGCCGCTCATTGTACGGTGCCGGCCGCCAGCAGTTCGATCTCCGCCAGCGGCAGCCGTGCCGGTGCCGCCAGGCGCAGGCGGTATTCGCTGTAGCGACCGGGTTTTGCAATGCGGAATGGACGGGTCTGGCGGGCGGATTCGAAGTCTTCGCCGCTGCGCTGGTCGAGCACGGCCCAGCTGCCGCTGCCGTTGCGCGCCTCCAGTGTCCACTCACCGCCCTGGATACGGCTGTCACCGCTGGTCAGCGTGTACATCGTCGGGGTGCCCTCAGCCAGGCCGGCCAGCGCGATGGTTGCACCGCCGCCCAGGCCCACCGTCGTGCCGGCATCGTCATCGACCAGCGCGGGCAGGGCGCGGCCATCGGCCAACGTCGCCTTCGCGCCGCTGCCGAGCAGGTCGTGCAGCAGCTGCGGGCGCTGGCCGCGTGCGGTCAACGAGCGCGGCACATCATCCACGCCACTGCCCCAGCGCGAGGGACGGGGGCCCATCACGAAGTCGAGGGTCGCGCCCTTGGCGATCAGCTCGTGCGGCACCCAGGTCTTCGTCCACGGTTTGCCGTTGATCGTCAGCGACTGCACGTAGACGTTCTCACGCGAGTTGTTGGCCGCGTTCACGGTCAGCACGGCACCACCCTGCAGTTCCACGCGCGCATGTTCGAAGGCCGGCGAGCCGATCACGTACTCCGGTGCGCCCATGCGCAGCGGGTACAGGCCCAGCGATGCCAGCACGTACCACGCCGAGGTCTCGCCGTTGTCCTCGTCACCGGGATAGCCCTGGCCGATCTCACTGCCCACATACAGCCGCGACAGGATCTCGCGCACATGCTGCTGGGTCTTCCACGGCTGCCCGGCGTACAGGTACATCCACGGGATGTGGTGCGCCGGCTGGTTGCTGTGCGCGTACATGCCCATGCGCACGTCGCGCGCTTCGGTCATCTCGTGGATGGTGCCGCCATAGGAGCCGGCCAGTGCCGGGTCGGCGGTTTCCGGCGTGGCGAAGAAGGCATCCAGCTTCGCCGCCAGCTTGTCGCGGCCACCGTACAGCGCGGCCAGGCCTTCGCCATCGTGGGCGGCGGTGAAGGCGAAGGTCCAGCCATTGGATTCGGTGTAGTCGTGGCCCCATACGCGCGGGTCGTAATCCTTGGCGTCCACGCGCCAGCGGCCATCGGCCTTGCGGCCCTGGAAGAAGCCGGCGGCCGGGTCGAACATGGTCGCGTAGCTGGCGGCGCGATAGCGGAAGTACTCGGCCTCGGTGCTGTAGCGCTCGCGTGCAGCCGGCGTGGTGGCGCGCTTGGCCAGTGCATCGGCCATGTTGGCGATGCCGAAGTCATTGAGCGCGCCTTCCATCGTCCATGACATGCCTTCGTGCACGTCCGCGCTGGCGTAGCCACGGAAGGTCGAACGGTCCATGCCCTTGCGGCCGACATGACGGTCGGGCGGGACCACGGTCGCGTTCTTCAGCGCGGCGGCGTAGGCCTCGGCCGGATCGAAGCCGCCGATGCCCTTCAGCCAGGCATCGGCGAAGGCCACGTCCGAGCTGGTGCCGACCATCAGGTCGGCGTAGCCCGGCGACGACCAGCGCGCGATCCAGCCGCCGGCGCGGTACTGCTCGATGAAGCCTTGCACCAGCTGGCCGGCATCGTCGGGCGTAAACAGCGCATAGGCCGGCCAGGTGGTGCGGAAGGTATCCCAGAAGCCGTTGTTGACGAAGACCTTGCCGTCGCGCACGGCCGCATAGCTGCGGGTCGCGCTGCCATCGGTGTTGTCATCGCTGGCGCTGGCCTGGTTGGCGTAGCGCCAGTCGGGTAGGGCCGCGCTGCCCACGTTTTCATGGCCGGAGTTGGGGTACAGGTACAGCCGGTACAGGCTGGAGTACAGCGTGGTCTTCTGGTCGTCGCTGGCGTTGCCGATGTCGAAACGGGCCAGGCGCGCGTCCCATGCATCCTGCGCACGGCTGGCCACGCTCTCCAGCGTATCGGCAGCGCTGATTTCCAGTGCCAGATTGTGCCGCGCCTGCTCGACCGAGATCAGCGAGGTGGCGATGCGCATCGTCACCCGCCGGTCGCTGCCGGCGTCGAACTTGATGTAGCCGGTCGGGCGGCCGGTGTCGAGGCGGCCGCTGCTGCGCCACGGCTTGTCGAAGCTGGCCACCACGTACATGCGGCTGGCTCCGTTGGACAGGCCGCTGCGCGTATCGGTGTAGCCGGACAGCGTCTGCGTGGCGGCGTCCAGGGTCAGGCCACCGCGCGCATCGACATTGTCGAACAGCAGGTTGGCGTCGCCGCCCTCGGGGAAGTCGAATCGGAACAGTGCGGCATGATCGGTCGGCGCGATGGCGGCAGCGATGCCATTGTCAAAGCGCACGTCGTAACGGTACGGGCGGGCGCTTTCGTGGCGGCGGTCGAACGACAGCGCGCGTTTGCGGCGGTCGGCGTCCGGCGCGCCACGGCTGGCCGAAGGCATCACCTGGAAGGTCTGGCGGTCGCCCATCCACGGGCTGGGCTGGTGGCTCAGTGCCAGCGCCTGCAGCTGCGGGCGGTTCTGCGCATCGTTCTGTTCGTTCCAGCGGTACAGCCAGTTCAGTGCGCCGGCATCGGTCACCGGGGTCCAGAAGTTGAACCCGTGCGGCACCGCCGTGGCCGGGAGGTTGTTGCCGCGCGAGAACGTTCCGTTGGCCTGGGTGCCGCGTGTGGTCAGCACCCAGTCCGAGACGCGCTGCGGCTGCTGGCGCGGCTGCGCATCCAGGCATACGTCGTCGATCCAGCCGGAGACCGGCGCACCTTCGGCACTGGCCACCTCCAGCTCGATCGCCACCACGCGGCGGCCTTTCAGCGCGGGCACGTCGCCCAGCCGCACCGCCTTGCGCGCCCACTGCTGTGGGTACAGCGTCTTCGACTCGCCCTGCGCATGGGCGCCAAGGGCCACGCCATGCTGGTCGCGTGCCGTGCCAGCCGAAACGCGGCTGCCATCGTCCAGCAGCAGGTCCAGCGATACATAGGTCGAGGCGACGGTGTCCTTGCCGACGATTTCCGGCAGCACCAGCCACGACAGCGTGGTATCGGCCTCGATGGGCAGGTCGGCCTTGAACAGTTCGCGCCGCGCGCTGCCGCCTTGGCTGCTGTAGCGCAGCGCATGCAGGCCGCTGTAGCCGGCGTTGCGCTTGGCGGCGTAGGGCGCGGCCGGTCCATTGCCGATCGTGACCTGAAGCGCACTGGTGGCCTGCGCCGGGACAGGCTCGCCCGGTTCGAACGAGGTGTGCAGCCCCTGCGCCAGCGCCGGCATCGCAGTGGTCACGCAGGCCAGGGCCAGAGCGAGCGGAAGCAGGGCGCGGCGTGGATCAGACAGGGTCATGCAAGGGTCTCCCGAGAGGCAGGCGGCAGGCAGAACCCGCATCGGCGGACACCACGGACAGCATCGCTCCGCCCGCCGGGAGGGCAGTGGAAGAGGCGATGCCGGTCCGGTGGGGGCGGGCCATGCGATCGGGTCGGATTGGGGTGGGCCGATTCACGGCCTGGCCCGATCCTGCAACAGCGGCAGCAGCCTGACAAGTGCCATTTAGTTCGATCCAAATGCGGCAAATTTCGCAGTCGGCGGGTTTCCAGCGTGAACCCGCTGGATCGATTGAAGGATTTCCGCCAGTGCGAGGCCTTGGATCTGCCGCGCAACCGCGCAAGGAGACGCCCTGCGGCGGGCAAAGACCTGTTGTTGCGCAATGTCGGGGCGGCCCGGATGCTAGAATCACAGGCCTCGCAACCCGTTCATCGACATCCGCCATGAGCCATACCGCCACTGCGCCCGCCAACGCCGAGAAGCGCTACACCGTGCACCGCAGCGATCTGCCGCTGAGCTGCCCGACCCCGGAAATGGCGCTGTGGAACTCGCATCCGCGCGTATACCTGCCGATCGAGGACGAGCCCAATGGCGAAGCGCAGTGCCCGTACTGCGGTTCCGTGTTCGTGCTGGCCGACTAAACGGCGGCCCCTTCGATGCGCCGATTGACCGTGGTGCAGTTGCTGCCGGCGCTGCACTCCGGCGGTGTCGAGCGCTCGACCCTGGAAATCGCTGCGGCCCTGGTCGCTGCCGGCCATCGTGCGCTGGTGGTCTCCGCCGGTGGCCGCCTGGTGCAGCCCCTGCTCGATAGCGGTGCCGAGCACCTCACCCTCGACATCGGCCGCAAATCGCTGCTGACGCTGCGCCACCTGCCGACCCTGCGCCGCCTGTTCGCTGAAGTCGGCGCGGACATCGTGCACGCCCGTTCGCGGCTGCCGGCATGGCTGGGCCTGTACGCGATCCGTGCCATGCCCGCCGCCCAGCGCCCGCACTGGGTAACCACCGTGCACGGGTTGAATTCGCCCAGTCGCTACAGCGCGGTGATGACCAGCGGTGAACGCGTGATCTGCGTGTCCAACACCGTGCGCGACTACGTGCAGCGGCACTATCCGACGGTACCCGAAGCGAAGCTGCAGGTGATTCCGCGCGGCGTCGATGTCACACAGTTTCCGCGCGTGGCCCGCGCCGACCGCCGGCCACGACTGGCGCTGGCAGCCGACTACCCGTGGCTGGCGCAGGTTGGGGGCCCGCTGCTGCTGCTGCCGGGGCGGGGCACCCGGCTGAAGGGACATGCCCATGCGCTGCAATTGCTCGCCGATGTACGTGCAGCTGGTGTGCCGGCACAGCTGTGGATGCTGGGCACCGATGAACCGGGCCGCGAAGCCTACGTGGCCGACCTGCGCCGGCAGGCCACTGCCTTGGGCGTGACCGACGCCGTGCAGATCAGCACGCCGACCGCGCGCATCGCCCAGGCCTATGCAGCCAGCGATCTGGTGCTGCAGCTGTCGGACAAACCGGAAGCGTTTGGCCGCACCGTGGTCGAGGCGCTGTCGGTCGGCCGTCCGGTGCTGGGCTGGGATCATGGTGGCGTCGGCGAACTGCTTCGGCAGCTGCAGCCCGCTGGCGCGGTGCCGCTGGGCGATGCACGCGCGTTGGGTGAACGTGCGCTGGCCCTGCTGGCGCAGCCGCCGTTCCTGCCGACCCGCATCCCGTTTACGCTGCAGGCCATGCAGCGCGATACCCTCCGCCTCTATGCCGACCTCGCTGGCTGACTCCGCCGTCACCGTGCGCGACGACCGCGCCGGGCGCTGGGCGCCGTGGTGGGTGCTGACGTACGTAGCACTGTGGCCATTGCCGGGCATCGCGGAGACCGTGCTGGGCCTTGGCGCGGTCTACGCCGCCGCGCGCATGGTCATGCGCCGCCTGCAGCGCCGCCCGCATCTGTTGAGCACGGCAGCGTGGGCGCTGACCTCCATCCTGTTCCTCGGCTATTGGCTGCCGCAGGCGTTCTCGGCGTTTGATGCAATCGATCCGGCAGCGTCGTGGACGAAGGCGGCTGCCGGCCTGCGCTACCTGCCCTTCATGTGGCTGGTGGCGATCGCGGTGGCCACGCCGGAACGCAGGCGGCTGACCTTCGGTGGCCTGGCGCTGATCACCGGCGCATGGACGCTGGATGCGCTGGTGCAGGCGCTGGCCGGAACCAGCCCGTGGTTCTGGTCGCTTGAGCAGCTGAAGCTTGCGGTGAGTGGTCACGCGTTGTGCCCGGCCACTGAGGCAGCCGTGGTCGATCGCCTCAGTGGGGCACTCGGGCCGTGCAACCTGAAGTTCGGCCAGGTCCTGGCCAGTCTCTCACCGTTCCTGTTGTTGCCGCTGGCGCGTCGCTTTGGCAATCCGGGTTGGGTACTGGCCGCGGCGGCGCTGGGCTGCGTGCTGCTGCTGGCCGGCTCGCGCGCGTCGTGGATCACCTTCGCGCTGGTGCTGGCCTACAGCGGCGTGCGCCAGTTCGGTGTGAAGCGGATGCTGCTGCTGGCGCTGCTCGGCGTGCTGGGCGCCGGCGTGCTCACCGCAGGCGTGCCGCAGCTGCGCGAACGCCTTGCGCGTACCGCGATGGCGTGGGATGGAAGCGAACGCGGTGTCGACGAGGCACTGTCGGGGCGCGCGCGTATCTGGGAAGCCGCCGTCTGCATGATCGAAGAACACCCGTTCAACGGCGTCGGCGCACGCGGTTTCCGCGATGCCTATCCCGCCTGCGTGGCCGAAGAGGGGCTGGCGGTATGGGGGGATGCTCCCGCCCTGCACGCGCATCAGATCGTGCTGGAAATCCTGGCAGAAACCGGGGTGATCGGCCTGCTGCTGTGGCTGGCAGCCGTGGCCCAGGCCTGGCGGGCCTGGCGCTATGCACCGACGGCCGCGCGTGACCGGGCCCGCCCTGCGATGCTGGCGCTGGCGGTCACCGTGTTCCCGCTCAACACGCATCTGGCGTTCTATTCCGCGTTCTGGGGCGGCCTGACCGTGCTGCTGGCAGCCCTGTTCGCCGGCAGCCTGCTGGCCCGCGACGCAGATGATTCCCCGCCGGTGAAGTGACCGCGCATCCGCGCATGGTAGGGATCAACCATGGAGTCGATCAGTAGATCCACGCCATGCGTGGATGAGGCTTTCCCGACCTGAACACGGTGACATCTCCACTATCGGTGCCCCGGCAGTTCGCGCACGCTGGAGGCATGGCCAGCCCCAGACTCCGCTACGGTCGGTATTCCCGAACCGGCAACGTGTACTCATTGACCACGGCAACCCTTGGCCGTGAACCGTTATTCGCCGATGCGGCGAACATGGCGATCCTAATCGACACCCTGCGCTTCGTCGAGCGTAGGGGCTTCAGCCACAGTCTCGCCTGGGTGGTGATGCCTGACCATCTGCACTGGTTGATGGAACTGCGCAGTGGAACCCTGGCCGAGTGCATGGCCCTGCTCAAATCACGCAGCAGCCGACTGCTGAACCGGCGATTGGAGCGACGAGGGGCGCTGTGGCAGCACGGTTACCACGATCATGCCGTACGCAGCGATGAATCCCTTCATGAGAAGGCGATGTACATCCTGGCCAATCCGGTCCGTGCGGGCCTGGCCGGCACGTTGGGTGAGTACCCGCACGCATGGTGCCGTTGGCCGTTGTAGGTGCCGGCACCCGGATTAGAGCATCCACGCATGGCGTGGATCTACTTCAGAATGCTCCGCGTCATCAAATTCACGCCATGCGTGGACGAAACCCTCCCGCCCCACCGTTATTTGTAGAAATCACTCCGGCCGCCGGGCTGGCGCTTGAAGCGGCGGTGGATCCACAGGTACTGGTCGGGAGCCTCGCGCACCATCGCTTCGATGGCCTGGTTGACCCGCGTGGTATCGGCTTCCACATCCTCGCTGGGAAAGTTCTCCAGCGGCGCGCCGATCTTCAGGAAGTACTTCCCGCCCTCGCGGCGGTGGAAGTAAGGAATCACCGCACAACCGGTCATCCGCGCCAGCTGGTGGGTGGCGGTAATGGTGGATGCGGTATGGCCGAAGAAGGGCACGAACACGGTGTCCTTGCCGCGCATGTCCTGGTCCGGCGCGTACCAGAGGAAGCCGCCCTTCTTCAGGTGGCGCACGGTCGCGCGGATGTCCTCGTTGGCGAACATCGCCTTGGCATAGCGCAGGCGGCCGAACTTCACCGCCCACTCGTACACCGGGTTCTTGTGCTTGCGGTACATGCCTGAAAGATCGACGTAGTCGCACAGCAGGCGGCCGCACATCTCCAGGGTCATGAAATGGCCGGACACCAGCAGTACGCCGCGGCCTTCGGCCTGCATCCGCCGCAGATGTTCCAGGCCTTCGATCTGCACCTGTGGGCGGATGCGGTCGATGCTGCCCCACCACGCGCGGATGCACTCGAACACGCCCACACCCAGTGCGTCGAAGCTGTCGCGCACCAGGCGCTGGCGCCACGCTTCGTCCTTTTCCGGGAAACACAGCCGCAGGTTGACTTCGGCGGCGCGACGGCGGCTGCCGAGCAGGCGCCAGCTGATCCAGCCCACGCCACGACCGAGCGCACGCTGCAGCATCCACGGCAGGCGGGCGATGGCGAAGGCGCCGAGCATGGCGGCGAACATCGGCCAGTTGCGGGGATCGCGCAGCGACGGACGGACGGCGGTGGTGGCATCGGACATGGCGCCATTCTACCAACCCGGCAGCGTGTCTTTCCCGGGGGGCTCCCGTATCCTTGCCGCATGCGCAAAGACCCTGCCGAATGGATCCTGCGCGGCCTGTACTCGGCCGTGCTCTACATCCTGCTGCCGATCACCGTGTACCACCTGGTCTGGCGCGGTTTCCGGGTCCGTGAATACTTCCGGCGCTGGGACGAGCGCTATGCCTCGTATCCGCAGCCGACCGGCCAGCCGCGGGTCTGGCTGCATGCGGTCTCGGTGGGCGAAGTCAATGCCGCCGCGCCGCTGGTGAATGCCCTGCGCCAACAGCGTCCGGACATCCGCTGGGTCATCACCACCATCACGCCGACCGGTTCGGAGCGCGTGCGTGCGCTGTGGGGGGACGCGCTGGACCACGTCTATCTGCCGTACGACGTGCCGGGCAGCGTCAACCGCTTCCTCGGCCACTTCCAGCCCAGCCTGGCGCTGATCCTGGAAACCGAGCTGTGGCCGAACATGCTGTTCGGCTGCCGCGACCGCCATATTCCGGTCTATATCCTCAACGCCCGCCTGTCTGCGCGTTCGCTGCGCGGTTACCGGGTGCTGGCGGCGCTGATCCGCCGTGCGCTGCGCACGGTCACCTGCGTGGCCGCGCAGTCGCAGGACGACGCCGCGCGCTTCGTGCAGCTGGGGGCGGCGCGGGAACAGGTGCAGGCCCTGGGCAACCTCAAGTTCGATATCGCCACGCCGGATGTGCAGGGCTTCGTCGAGCAGTTCCACGCCTGCGTGCCCGCCGGGCGCCCGGTGTGGATCGCGGCCAGTACCCATGATGGCGAGGAGCAGGCGGTGATCGACCTGCATCGGCGCCTGCGCCAGCAGCACCCCGACCTGTTGTTGCTGTGGGCGCCGCGGCACCCCGAGCGCTTCCCGAAGGTGGAGGCGCTGGCGCGCGAGCAGGGGTGGAGCGTGGCGACCCGTCGTGCGAAGCAATGGCCCGAGGCCGGCACGGATGTATTCGTCATCGACACCCTGGGCGAGCTGATGCCGTTCTATGCCTGCGCGCAGGTTGCCTTCGTCGGCGGCAGCCTGCAGCCGATCGGTGGCCACAACCTGCTGGAACCGGCGGCAATGGGTACTGCGGCTGTGACCGGCCCCCACCTGCACAACTTCGCCGAGATCTCCCGCCGCATGCGTGAGGCCGGTGCCTTGCTGATCGGCGATGACGTGCAAGCGGTGGGTGACCTGCTGCAGCACCTGCTCCAGGACCCGCAGGCGCGCGAGGACATGGCGCGGGCAGGCTGCACGTTGATCAGCAATGGCCGTGGCGCTTTGCAGCGCACGCTGGCCCTGGTCGCGCCACATCTGCCGCCGCCGCGCGGCTGAGTCCACCGCCCGCACAGGCCTGCGCCCAGTCCGTCGACTGACGTGATCGACTGCATCAATTCTGCTTAGCGGGCGGAGTTCTGTCGCGACAGAACCGGGTGCGCGTCGCTGGGCGTGTCTGCGGTCACATCGCGGCGTGCACGGCAAGGATTCTGATATCGCCCTTCGGCGCAGGCTGCCAGCCTGCTGTCGACCGCGCTTGGACGGATATCAAGGGAGCTTGCGATGGATGGGGGCAGCAGGCCGGAGGGCATCGGTGATGCCCGGCCCGGCATGGAGCATCTTGCAGTGGTGGCGCTGACGCTGCTGCTGGGGGGCAATGTGGTCGCGCTGATCGGCCAGCACACGGCGGCCGAGGCTGGGCCGGCCATCGTGCTGAGCCTGTTGCTGGCCGCACTGGGTACGATGCCACTGCTGTATTGCCTGCACGCCCTCAACCAGCAGCTGCCGGCTGTCGATGGCCTGCAGGGAGTGTTGCGTGCGTGCTGGGGCCGGGCATCCGCCGGTGTGCTCGGCGGCGCGCTGTTGTTGGAACTGGTGGCGACCATGGGTGGCGTGGCGCAATCGCTGGCCCGTCATCTGCTTGCACTGCTGGCCTATTGTGGCGTCGAGGCCGACTACGCGGTGCCGGGTCCGCTGATGGCCAGCCTGGCGGTGCTTCTGATTGGTGTGGTCGGGTTGCTGCCGTGGCGACGAATGGTTCTGGTGGCGTGTGCGCTGTTGACGATGAAGATCGGGACCGGCCTGCTGCTGGTGGCACTGGCAGCCCGTTACATGCACTACGCGCACTGGATTCCCTGGCTGCCGGAGGCGACGGCTCCCTATCGCTTTGGGCTTGGTGGTGTATTGGCGGCGAGCGTGCCGCTGCTGGGTGCGTTCGCCAGCGTGGGCCTGGCGGTTGGATTTCCCGGCTTGGGCGGGCAGGTGAAGGCGCGCCAGTCGCGGCTGCTGGCGGGCATGCTGCTGCTGGCCATGCTGTTGCTGATCGTGGTCGCTGCATTGCAGGCCGGGCTGGTCGAGTTCCCTGCATTGGACAGCACGCGACCGCTGGCGGTAGCCCTGCAACCGCACCCGCAGTTGCAGTGGCTGATGCCGTTGCTGCCGCTGGCCGGCGCGGCCGGATTGGCCGCGCTGCTGCTGGTGCTGCTGCGGGTGGGCCTGTGCTTGGCGATGCAGCTGTGGCCGGCACGGCATGACGAAGCAATCGGCATGCATGTGCAGGCGGTGCCGGTCGCGTTGATTCTGTCAGCGGCGGTGCTGGCTTTCGGCGTGCCCGCGGGCATCCTGCCGGTGCTGCCCGGCCCGGTCGTGCTGGTGGTGATGGCCGCCCTGTGCCTGGCCGTACTGCGCGGGCAGTCACCGTTGGCACGTGGCCTTGCGCTGCTGGCGCCTGTGGCCGCCGGACTGTGCATGCTGGCCGCCATCGGGTGGCTGCGGGCCTGGCCCGGCTGATGGCCGTGCATCGCGCACAAAAAAGCCACCCTCGCGGGTGGCTTTTCGTTGCCGGCTGGCGACGGCTCAGTGCGTCGTCGTTGCCGGATTGCCCGCGTCCTGGGTCAGCAGGCGGTTCACGTCCTGCAGCTCGGCCACGTCCAGTGCACCCAGCGACTGGCTCAGCAGCAGGCGGTTCTGCAGGAAGGTGTAACGGGCCTGGGCGTAGTCCAGCTGCGCCGAGAACAGGATGCGCTGGTTCTGGATCACATCCAGCACGGTACGGGTGCCGACCTCCAGGCCGACCTGCGAAGCGTCGTACGCGCTCTGCGCCGAGACCACCGCCAAGCGGCGGGCTTCCACTTCGCTGATGCCCTGCACCAGGGTCTGGTAGGCATTGCGGGTATTGCGGTCCAGGGCACGCTTCTGCTGCTCGTAGCCGTCCTGGGCGATGTCACGCTGGGCCAGCGCCTGGCGCACGCCCGACTGGGTGGCACCACCGGAGAAGATCGGCACGCTCAGGGTCAGGCCGATGCTGTTGGTGCGTGCGTCCGGCGACAACGAGCCGGCGCCGGTGCTGTCGCCCCAGGTCGCGCTCTTGCCCCAGCTGCCGCCCAGCGACAGGGTCGGGTAATGGCCGCCGCGGGCAGCCTGCACGCCAGCTTCGGCCGCACTGACCTTCAGCTCCTGCGCCTTCAGCGCCGGATTCTGGGTGGTGGCCTGCTGCACCAGCTCATCGATGTTGCCGCGGTTGGCCGGCACTTCCGGGCGGAAGTCCGCCGGCAGGCCACGCAGGTTGGTCACCGGCTGGCCGGTCAGTTCGGTCAGGGCCTGGTAGTTATCGGCCAGGGTGTTCTGCGCAATGATGGTGTTGGCACGCGCCTGGTCGTACTGGGCGCGTGCTTCGTGCACGTCGGTGATCGGCGCCAGGCCCACTTCCAGGCGCTTGTCGGCGAAGTCGAACTGCTTCTTCGCGGCCGCTTCGTTGGTCTGCGCGGCGTTCAGCGATTCGATCGCCACCAGCACGTTGAAGTAGGCCGCCGAGGTGCGCACGATCAGGTTGTCGTTGGCCGATTCGAGGGTGAAGTCCGCCGCCTTGCTCAGCTCACGCTGCGAGCGCAGGTTGTTGATCTGGGTCCAGTTGAACAGCGTCTGGCTGCCGTCGATCGTGTAGGTGCGGCGCTTGTTGGTGAACGAGCCGGAGTTGGCGTCGGCGTTCGGCTCGCTGCGCGTGCGGTTCAGCGCGGCCTGGCCGTTGATCTGCGGCAGCAGGGCGGCACGCGCCTGCACGGCGCCTTCCTTGTCGTACAGCCGGGTCGATTCGGCGGCCGACAGCTGCGGATCGCCGTTGCGGGCCATTTCGTAGACCTGCAGCAGGTCGGCGGCATGGGCGGACAACGGCAGCAGGGCAGTGGCCAGCGCAACAGCGAGGGATCGGCGGATCATTGCGGCTTCCTTGGACTCAGAGGTGGAACTGGGGGGCCGGGGCGGCACCACGCAGGTAATCGATATCGGTCTCGAACAGGGACTCGGAGCTGCCGTCGGCCTTGACCAGCAGGGCCTCCATCGCCGGCGAGCGGCCGTGGATCACGAACAGGCGGCCACCCGGACGCAGCCACGAGGCGAACTGTGACGGCACCACGTCGACCGCACCAGTGACACAGATCACGTCAAAGCGGCGTTCGGTCTGCCAGGACAGGGCATCGGCCACTTCCACGCGGACGTTGCTGCCCAGGCCGGAAGCGTCCAGGCGGGCACGCGCGGCGGCGGCCAGCTCCGGGTCGATTTCCAGGCTCAGCACATCGCGCGCCAGCGCGCCGATGCAGGCGGCCAGGAAGCCGCTGCCGGTGCCGATTTCCAGCACTTCGTCACCCGGCTGCAGGTCCAGCGCCTGCAGGGTACGGCCCTCGATGACCGGCTTCATCATCTTCTGGCCGTGGCCGATCGGCAGTTCGACATCGGCGTAGGCCAGTGCCCGGTGTGCATCGGCGACAAAAGCCTCGCGCGGCAGGCGGGCCAGGACGTCGAGCACCTTGATGTCCAGCACGTCCCAGGGACGGATCTGCTGTTCCACCATCAGTTCGCGGGCGTGGGCGTAATCAATCGTCATGAGGTTCAAATCCAGCGCAGTGGGCCGGCCATTTTACCGGTGCCGGAGGCCGGCGGCGCGCCCAGAGCATCAGCTGCCGGGGGCCGGGGTCGCAGTGCCGGAAGTCATCGCGACCTCCGGTTCGTTCAGTTTTGGTTATTCAGCTGTTCCGGCCCCTCGCGGCGCGTAGGCGCGTAGGCGCGCAGGAAGAAGTCGATGCTGGCGGTCACGTGGGCAAGAGGGTCGCATTCCACCGGTGACAGTGGCATGCCGCACATCATATGCATGTGCACTTCGCCCTTGACCAGGGTCAGGAACTGCTCGCCAGCCAGCGAATAGTCGGTGATTTCCAGCTCGCCGCGCTCGGCGCGTGCCCGCAGGAAGTCAGCCAGGGCCTCGCAGGTACGTTCCGGTCCTGCCTTCCAGAACAGCTCGCGCAGGCGTTCGTCGGTCTCCGGCGCCATCATCATGCGCTGGATCGAGATCGCCGCGTCGGAGGTGATCAGTTCGAAGAAGGCCAGACCGATGCCGATCAGCTGGTCGCGCAGCGGGCCGTCCGTGTCGGCCACGAACAGGGCATCGGGCAGCATTTCAATGCACTTTGACTGCACGGCCTCGGAGAACAGGGTCTCCTTGTCGCCGAAGTGGCTGTACACGGTCAGCTTCGAGACGCCGGCCTGGGCGGCGATGGTGTCCATGCTCACGCCGGTATACCCCTGTTCGATGAACAGTACCTTGGCTGCTTCAAGGATCGCCGCGCGCTTGCCCAGATCCTTGGGGCGCCCGGGTCCGGCGGCCTTGGCAGCAGGCTTGGCCGACGGCTTGCGGGAAGTGGAAGAACTCATCGCGACAATACTAGACCAAGCGGTTCGATATTTATACTATACCGGCCGGTTTATTAAATTGGGCCGGCAGTCGCGGCTCCCCCTTGTTGCAACCCTGCGTTTTCAGGACGTTGACCGATGAAGATCGTGCGCTGGATGGGCGGTATGGTGTGGGTGGCTGCGCTGGCAGCCTGTTCGGGGCAGGAACAGGCGCCGCAGGCGGCCGTGCCGGTACTGGTGGTTCACCCCGGCGAACAGGCCGGACAGGCGCCGGCGGCGTTCCCGGGCACGGTGCGTGCCCGCCAGGAAAGCCCGCTGTCGTTCCGCGTCGGCGGCAACCTGGTCAAGCGCCATGTCGATGCCGGGCAGCGGGTAAAGAAGGGCGACGTGCTGGCCGAGCTGGATGCAGCCGACTTCGCATTGCAGGCCCGCGCTTCGCAGGCGCAGCTGGCTGCGGCCGAGGCCGACCTGGTGCGTGCCCGCGACGACCTCAAGCGCTACCAGGTGCTGGCCGACCAGCAGCTGGTCAGCCGTTCGCAGCTGGACCAGCAGTCCGCCGCCTTCAAAGCGGCGCAGGGTCAGGCCAACGCCGCCCGCGCCAACCTCGATGTGCTGCGCAACCAGGCCGACTACGCGCAGCTGCGCGCACCGGCTGACGGCGTGATCGCCAGCCGCGAGGCCGAGGCTGGGCAGGTGGTGTCCGCCGGACAGACCATCTTCAACCTGGCCGCCGACGGTGGCCGCGAAGTGCTGATCGACCTGCCCGAAGCCACCATCCGCGACTACGCGGTCGGCCAGCCGGTCGAGGTGGAACTGTGGAACCGCCCGGGGCAGCGCCTGCCGGGCACGATCCGCGAGATTGCCGCCGCCGCCGATCCGCAGGCACGCACCTATGCCACCCGCGTCAGCCTGGCCGCCGATGCGCTGGCCGATGTCGAACTGGGCCAGAGCGCGCGCGTCTACAGCAGCGCCGGTCGCCACGGTACCCTGCAGCTGCCGCTGGGCGCGCTGCAGCGCGGTGTCAACGGTGCCGCCAGCGTGTGGGTGGTCGATCCGGCCAACAGCACGCTGAAGGCCGCCTCGGTCACCACCGGTGCGTTTGGCAGCGAGACCGTGCCGGTGCTGTCCGGCGTGAACGCGGGTGACTGGGTGGTTGCCGCCGGTGGCCACCTGCTGCGAGCGGGCCAGCCGGTGATCGCCGTGGACCGGCAGAACCGCCCGGTGCTGAAGCCGGCCGCGCCGGCCGCTGCCGCCAAGGCCAGGGAGTAAGCCGGTGCGCCGCTTCAATCTTTCCGAGTGGGCGCTGGCCAATCGCCCGCTGGTGCTGTTCGCGATGCTGGCCTTCGCGCTGATCGGCGCGTGGTCGTACAAGCACCTGGGCCAGTCCGAGGATCCACCATTCACCTTCAAGGCGATGGTGGTGCGCACGCTGTGGCCGGGCGCCACCGCCGAGCAGGTCTCGCGCCAGGTGACCGAGCCGATCGAGAAGGCGCTGATGAACACCGGCGAGTACGAGTTCATCCGCTCCTATTCGCGCCCCGGCGAATCGCAGGTCATCTTCATGGCCCGCGACAGCCTGCGTTCCAGGCAGATCCCGGACCTGTGGTACCAGGTGCGCAAGCGCGTGGGCGACATCCGTGCGACGCTGCCGCGCGAGATCGTCGGCCCGTTCTTCAACGATGAGTTCGGCGACACCTACGGCAACATCTATGCGTTGACCGGCAAGGGCTTCGACTACGCGGTGATGCGCGACTACGCCGACCGCATCCAGCTGGAACTGCAGCGCGTGCCCGATGTCGGCAAGATCGACCTGGTCGGCCTGCAGGACGAGAAGGTCTGGATCGAGCTGTCCAACACCCGCCTGGCCACGCTGGGTGTGTCGATGCAGCAGGTACAGCAGGCGCTTGCCGACCAGAATGCGGTCACCGGCACCAGCTTCTTCGAGACCGCCACCGATCGCGTGCAGCTGCGCGTGACCGGCCAGTTCAACGACATCGAAGCAATCCGCCAGTTCCCGATCCGTGCTGGCGACCGCACCGTGCACCTGGGTGACATCGCCGAGGTCAAGCGCGGCTTCGCCGATCCGGCGTCGCCGAAGATGCGCTTCATGGGCGAAGAGGCGATCGGCCTGGCGGTGGCGATGAAGGATGGCGGTGACATCCTCAAGCTCGGTGCCAACCTTGATGCCGAGTTCCAACGGCTGCAGAAGACCCTGCCGGCCGGCATGCAGCTGCGCAAGGTGTCCGACCAGCCGCAATCGGTGGAAGAGTCGGTCGGCGAGTTCGTGCAGGTGCTGACCGAGGCGGTGGTGATCGTGCTGCTGGTCAGCTTCTTCTCGCTGGGCCTGCGCACCGGCCTGGTGGTGGGCGTCACCATTCCGCTGGTGCTGGCGATGACCTTCTTCGTCATGCACTACTTCGACATCGGCCTGCACAAGATCTCGCTGGGCGCGCTGGTGCTGGCGCTGGGCCTGCTGGTGGACGATGCGATCATCGCGGTGGAGATGATGGCCACCAAGATGGAGCAGGGCTACGACCGCCTGCGCGCGGCCAGTTTCGCTTGGGAATCGACTGCGTTCCCGATGCTGACCGGTACGTTGATCACCGCAGCCGGCTTCCTGCCGATCGCCACGGCGGCATCGAGCACCGGTGAATATACGCGTTCGCTGTTCCAGGTGGTGACCATCGCGCTGGTGGTGTCGTGGATCGCGGCCGTACTGTTCATTCCCTACCTGGGTGACAAGATGCTGCCGGACCTGTTCAATCCGCAGCCGCCCAAGCCGGGCAGCCTGTCCGCGCGCTGGCACGCCAAGCGCCAGCAGTGGGCCGACCGCTACCCGGCGCTGGCCAACCTGATTGCGCCGCCGCAGCACGGGCACGACCATGATCCGTACCAGCGCCCGTTCTATCGCAGCTTCCGCCGCTTCCTCGATACCTGCCTGCGCCATCGCTGGTGGGTGATCGCCGCGACCATCGCCCTGTTCGTGTTCTCGCTGATGATGTTCCGCTTCGTGCCCCAGCAGTTCTTCCCGGACTCGACCCGGCCGGAGCTGATGGTGGACATCGAGCTGGCCGAGGGCGCCTCGCTGCGCTCGACCCAGGCCCAGGCCGAGAAGCTGGAAAAGCTGCTGTCCCGCCGCGAGGGCATTGCCAACTACGTGTCCTATGTGGGCACCGGTTCGCCGCGCTTCTATCTGCCGCTGGACCAGCAGCTGCCGGCGACCAACTTCGCCCAGTTCGTGGTGTTGGCCAAGGACATCAAGGCGCGCGAGAGCACCCGCGACTGGCTGCTGCACGAGGTGATCCCGAAGTTCCCGGACGTGCAGATGCGCGTGACCCGCCTGGAGAACGGACCGCCGGTCGGCTATCCGGTGCAGATGCGCATCTCCGGCGAGCACATCGAGAAGGTGCAGGCGATCGCGCGCCAGGTCGAGGCCAAGGTGCGGGAGAACCCGCACGTGATGAACGTCAACCTGGACTGGAGTGAGCCGAGCAAGGTGGTGCGCCTGGTGGTCGACCAGGAGCGCGCCCGTGCGCTGGGCGTTAGCAGCGCCCAGGTCAGCCAGTTCCTGTCCAGTTCGTTGGCCGGGCAGTCGGTGAGCGTGTATCGCGAAGGCAATCGCCAGATCGAGATGCTGCTGCGCGGGCCGGCCGATGAGCGCAACCAGCTGGAGCTGCTGTCCAGCCTGTCGATGCCCACCGCCAACGGTGGCAGCATCACGCTGTCGCAGGTGGCGACGATGGAGTACGGCTTCGAGGACGGCATCATCTGGCACCGCAACCGGTTGCCGACGGTGACCGTGCGCGCCGACATCAGTGATGGCATGCAGGCGCTGGACGTGGTGCATCAGATCCTGCCCACACTGGATGGCATCCGTGCCGAGCTGCCCAGTGGTTACCTGCTGGAAACCGGCGGTACCGTGGAGGATTCGGCACGTGGCCAGAACTCGATCAAGGCCGGCATGCCGCTGTTCCTGGTGGTGGTGGCCACGCTGCTGATGCTGCAGCTGCGCAGCTTCTCGCGTGCAGCGATGGTGCTGGTGACCGCGCCGCTGGGCATCATCGGCGCGACCCTGTTCCTGCTGCTGTTCCGGGCGCCGTTCGGCTTCGTCGCGCTGCTGGGCACGATCGCACTGGCCGGCATGATCATGCGCAACTCGGTGATCCTGATCGACCAGATCCAGCAGGACATCGATGCCGGGCATGACCGCTGGCATTCGATCATCGATGCCACGGTGCGCCGTTTCCGCCCGATCGTGCTGACCGCGCTGGCGGCGGTGCTGGCGATGATTCCGCTGTCGCGCAGCGCGTTCTACGGCTCGATGGCGATCTCGATCATGGGCGGCCTGATCGTCGGTACGGTGCTGACGCTGGTGTTCCTGCCGGCGCTGTATGCGGCGTGGTTCCGGGTGAAGCCCGATGAATCCGGGGCGTAACGCCCCGGGTTCCACGGCCACCGCCTCTGGTAGGTGCCAACCTTGGTTGGCACTGCGGCTTGCATCCACGCATGGCCCGGATTGATCTGCTCGCGGGATCTGCTTTCTGTAGAGCCGAGCCATGCTCGGCTGCTCTTCGCGCGATGACGGGATGAGTCGAGCATGGCTCGACGCTACAGAAGCATCCACGCATGGCGTGGATCTACCGCGATTTGCCATCGCTCGGTAGGTGCCAACCTTGGTTGGCACGGATGCATGCATCCACGCATGGCGTGGAGCTACTGCAGCTGCAGGCCGGCCCTCAAGACCGGCAGCAGCCATTCGATGAACACCTGAACACGCTGCGCGCGGTGTTGCCGATGCGGTTGCAACAGCGTCACCGGCAAGGGCTGCGCCACGTGCTGTGGCATCACCTCCACCAACGCGCCGGATTGCAGTTCGGCCTGCACGTCGTAGCGCGGAATCTGCAGCAACCCCAACCCCGCCACACAGCACGCAATCGATGCCTCGGCGCTGTTCACCCGCACCCAGCCGGGCATCGGCAGCGTGCGCAGTTGGCCGCCGTCCTGCCACTCCCACGGTTCCACCCGTGCCGTGGTCGGCGACGCGTAGTTCACCGCGCGGTGCTGCGGCAGGTCGGCAGGATGCTGCGGCATGCCGTGTTCGCGCAGGTAAGCGGGCGCGGCGACGTTGACGAAGTCGAGCTGGCCCAGCGTGCGCGCCACCAGGCTGGAATCGCCCAGTTGACCGACCCGCAGCACCGCATCGCAACCGTCCTCGATCAGGTTTACCGCGCGGTCGGTCATGCCCAGGTCCACTTCCACCTGCGGATACTGCGCGAAGAATTCGGGCAGCGCCGGTGCGATGATGCGGCGGCCGATGCGGCTGGGCACGTCGATCTTCAGCAGACCGACCGGTTGCGCATCGTCTTGACGGAACAGCGATTCGGCGTCCTCGACCTCGGCGATCAGGCGCAGGCAGCGGGCATGGAACACGTCGCCATCATGGGTGGTGGACACCCGGCGGGTCGAGCGCTGCAGCAGGCGGGTGCCAAGCCTCTGTTCGAGCTCGGCCACCGCCGCCGAAACGGTCGAGCGGGGCAGGCCGAGCTGGTCGGCGGCGCGGGTGAAGCTGGCGCACTCCACGACCCGGGTGAAGATGCGGAAGCGATCGATCCGGTCCATTGTTCGCTGGCTCTGGAAAGTTAAGTCAATGTGGCGGGCTTTATCCGCTTTTTCTGCACGATATCGTCGTCAGGGCAGGGTTGCCACCCCGGGTAGCCCCCTCCCGAGACCGAAGCCATGACCGAGCATTCCCTCAAGGGCAAGACCGTGCTGATCGCCGGTGGCGCCAAGAACCTGGGCGGCCTGATCGCCCGCGACTTCGCCGCACAGGGCGCCAAAGCCATCGTCATCCACTACAACAGTGCCGCTACCCAGGCCGATGCAGAAGCGACTGTAGCCGCAGTGCAGGCCGCCGGCAGCAAGGCGGTGGCCCTGCAGGGCGACCTGACCTCGGCGGCAGCGATGGAGCGCTTGTTCGCCGATGCCGTGGCCGCAGTCGGCCGTCCCGACATCGCCATCAATACGGTCGGCAAGGTATTGAAGAAACCGCTGCTGGACATCAGCGAAGCGGAGTACGACGAGATGAGCGCGGTCAACGCCAAGGCGGCGTTCTTCTTCCTCAAGGAAGCCGGCCGCCACGTCAACGACGGTGGTCGCATCTGCACCCTGGTCACCTCATTGCTGGGTGCCTACACGCCGTTCTATTCCAGCTATGCCGGTACCAAGGCGCCAGTCGAGCACTTCACCCGCGCGGCGTCGAAGGAGTTCGGTGAGCGCGGCATCTCGGTGACTGCGATCGGGCCCGGCCCGATGGACACGCCGTTCTTCTACCCGGCCGAGAGTGCCGATGCGCAGGCGTACCACAAGACCGCGGCCGCGCTCTCGGCGTTCACCCGCACCGGGCTGACCGACATCGCCGATATCGTGCCGTGGATCCGCTTCCTGGTAACCGATGGCTGGTGGATGACGGGGCAGACCATCCTGGTCAATGGTGGGTACACCACCAAATAATGCAGCCACGCCTGGCGTGTCTGCCTGCTACCTGTAGAGTCGAGCCATGCTCGACTGCTGTTGCATGAGCCGAGCATGGCTCGGCTCTACAGGTGTTGCCCGATGGGTCAGCGCAGCTTGGCGAGCACGGCGTCGGTGGCAGCGGCGGTACTCACCGCCTGGCCCTTGGCGGCCAGATCGGCGGTGAACACGCCATCGTCCAGCACGGCGTGCACTGCAGCTTCCACCGCCGCAGCCTCGGCTTCCAGCCCCAGCGAATGGCGCAGCAGCATCGCGGCGCTGAAGATCGTCGCGTACGGATTGGCGATGCCCTTGCCGGCGATGTCCGGGGCCGAACCGTGGATCGGTTCGTAGATGCCGACCGCACCCGGCTCACCCAGCGAGGCCGACGGCAGTAGGCCGAGCGAGCCGGCCAGCATCGAGGCTTCGTCGGTGAGGATGTCGCCGAACATGTTCTCGGTGACGATCACGTCGTACTCGCGCGGCTTGGCCAGCAGGTGCATGGCCATCGAATCGACCAGCTGGTGCTCCAGCGCCACCTCCGGGAACTCCTCGCGGCCGATGCGAGCGGCCACGTCACGCCACAGGCGCGAGGTCTCCAGCACGTTGGCCTTGTCCACCGAGGTGACCTTGCCACGCCGCTGCTGGGCCAGGCGGAAGGCACTGCGCAGCACGCGTTCGATCTCGGCCACCGTGTAGCGGCACAGGTCGCTGGCGCTGTCGGCGTCGCGGGTCTTGTCGCCGAAGTAGATGCCACCGGTCAGTTCGCGTACCACCACGAAGTCCACACCCTGCAGCAGCTCGGCCTTGATCGGCGAGGCGTGCAGCGCGGCTTCATGGGTACGCACCGGGCGCAGGTTGGCATACAGGCCCAGTGCCTTGCGGATTGCCAGCAGGCCCTGTTCCGGACGCACCTTGGCGTTCGGGTCGGACCACTTCGGGCCGCCGACCGCGCCCAGCAGCACCGCGTTGGCGGCCTGGCAGGCTTCCAGGGTCGACGCCGGCAGCGGTTCACCGTGGCGGTCGATGGCAACGCCACCGATGTCGTGCTCGCTGAAGGTGAAGGTGTGGTTGAAGCGCTCGGCGACGGCCTTCAGGACGGCCACTGCCGCGGCGGCCACTTCCGGGCCGATGCCATCACCGGGCAGGACAACAATTTCAGCGTGCATGCTCACTCTCGTAACGTTCGATTTCAGGGACACGGCCCAACAGATACCCCAACTGGTCGACGCCTTCCAGCAGGCAGGTCTGCGAGAAGCCATCCAGCGGGAAGGAATAGACGCGGCCATCGGGCGTGCGCAGTTCGCGCGCAGCCACGTCGATGGTCAGCGCATCGTCCGGGCGCTGCATCAGCGCCTGCACGTCGGCCTCGTCCAGCACGATCGGCAGCAGGCCGTTCTTCAGCGCGTTGCCGCGGAAGATATCGGCGATCTCGCTGCTGACGATGGCACGCAGGCCCAGGTCGGTCAGCGCCCACGGCGCATGTTCGCGCGAAGAACCGCAGCCGAAGTTGCGGCCCGCCAGCAGGATGCTGCGGCCGGCGTTGTGCGGCTGGTTGAAGGCGAAGTCGGCCACCGGCGAACCATCAGCCTGCCAGCGCCAGTCATTGAACGCGTTGCGGCCCAGGCCGGCACGCTCGGTGGTGGACAGGAACCGTGCCGGGATGATCTGGTCGGTGTCGATGTTGGTCTGGCGCAGCACCACGCTGGCCGAGGTCAGGGTACGGAAACCGGCCATCACGCCACCTCCTGTGCGAACAGTTCGCGGGTATCGGCCACGTGCCCGTTGACCGCGGCCCACGCCGCGCTCATCGGCGAAGCCAGCAGGGTGCGCGAACCGGGGCCTTGGCGGCCCTCGAAATTGCGGTTGCTGGTGCTCACGGCCAGCTGGCCGGGCGCGACCAGATCGCCGTTCATGGCGATGCACATCGAACAGCCCGGCTCGCGCCACTCGGCCCCGGCAGCGCGCACGATCTCGTGGATGCCCTCGGCCTCGGCCTCGCGCTTGACGATCTCCGAACCTGGCACCACCAGCATGCGCACCCGCTCAGCGACACGGCGGCCGCGCAGCACCTGCGCGACCTCGCGCATGTCACTCAGGCGGCCGTTGGTGCACGAACCGACGAACACCACGTCCACCGGCGTGCCGGCCAGTGCCTTGCCGGCCTGGAAGTGCATGTAGTCCAGGCCTTTCTGTGCGGCGGCATCGTTGGCGGCGGGAATCGGCGCATCCACCGCGATGGCGGTGCCCGGATGCGTGCCCCAGGTCAGGGTCGGGCGGATGTCGGTGGCGTCGATGCGTACTTCGCTGTCGAAGCGCGCGCCGTCATCACTGCGCAGCTGCTGCCAGCGCGCCACCGCAGCCTCGAAATCGGCGCCCTTTGGGCCGCGCGGGGTGTTGGCGACGAAGTCGAAGGTGACCTGGTCGGGCGCGACCATGCCGGCGCGTGCACCGGCCTCGATCGACATGTTGCACAGGGTCATGCGCTGTTCCATGTCCATCGCTTCGATGGTGCTGCCACGGAACTCGATGACGTGGCCGGTGCCGCCGTTGACGCCGATCACGCCGATGATGTGCAGCACCACGTCCTTGGCGCCGACGCCGGGCGCCAGCGGGCCATCGACGGTGATCGCAAAGGTCTTCGCCTTGCGCTGAAGCAGGCACTGCGTGGCCAGCACATGGCCGACTTCGCTGGTGCCGATGCCGAACGCCAGCGAACCGAAGGCCCCGTGGGTGGATGTGTGGCTGTCGCCGCAGACGATGGTCATGCCCGGCTGGGTGAAGCCCTGTTCCGGCGCGATCACGTGGACGATGCCGCGATTGTCCGAGGCCATGTCGAACAGCTCGATGCCGTGCTCGGCGCAGTTGCGTGCCAGCGTGGCGACCTGTGCCTCGGAGGCGGCGCTGGCATAGGGTAGCGTGCCGTCCGCGGCGGCCGGCAGGGTCGGCGTGGAGTGGTCCATCGTCGCCTTGGTGCGGTCCGGGCGGCGCGGCGACAGGCCGCGCTCGCGCAGCTCGGTGAACGCCTGCGGCGAGGTCACCTCGTGGATCAGGTGCAGGTCGATGTACAGCACGGCGGGCGCGCTGTCGGATTCGGGAACCACCACGTGGGCGTCCCACAGTTTGTCGTACAGGGTGCGGGGAGCGGAAGTCATGCGTATGCCTGGCAGAAGTACGAAATAGCGAACATCAGTAAAGAAGGCGGAACGGTCAAGTCAGCGACGGCGGGCGAGCACGCGCAGCCGCACATAGTCCGCCAGCGGCTGGCCGGCGGCGTTGCGCGGCAGCTCGGCCAGCAGCGCGCTCGCGGCCTCGCGCACCGTAGCGCGTGCCTCGGCTGGCAGGTCGTCCAGCAGCGGCGCGGCGAACACGCGCAGCCAGCCGGCCACGCCGGTCGGCAATGCCGTTGGGCGCGGCGTGCACTCGATCAGTTGCACCTGGAAGCCATGCTGGCGCAGGCGGTCGGCGTAGGTATCGGCCGTCGGGAAATACCACTGGAAGGTGCTGGCGCCATGGCCGTGGGCCACGCGCGCGGCCTGTACCGCCGCGATGATCGTGGCCACGTTGCCATGGCCACCGAATTCGGCGACAAAGCGGCCGCCGGGGCGCAGGGCGCGGCGCACGCCTTCCAGCACGCGGTCGGGAGTGCCCATCCAATGCAGTGCCGCGTTGCTGAACACTGCATCGAACTCGCTGTCGAACGACAGTGCGTGGCCGTCCATCACCTGGGCATCGACACCGCGCGCGCGGGCGGCGATCACCAGTTCCGGCGAGGCATCCACGCCGTGGATGCGCGCACCGCTCAGCGCCAGTTCGGTGCTGAGCACACCATCGCCACAGCCCAGGTCGAGGATGCGTTCACCCGCGCGCGGGTCGAGCAGGCGCGAGACCGCGCCGCCGAGCAGAGGCACGAAGCCGGCATCGATCGCATAGTCCTGGGCATTCCACTGCTGGCCAGCGGCGCTGGCCGGGGTGGGGGTGTCGAAGGCGCTCATGGCGGGTTCCTCAGGCGGTGGCGGGGGTGGGAACGTCGGTGCTGCTGTGGGCGGCGGCCTGGCGCTGGCGCAGCAGACGATTGGCAACATCCAGCCAGGCCAGCGCGGAGGCTTCGATGATGTCCTTGCTGGTGCCGGTGCCGTCGTACTCCACGCCCTCGTGGCGCACGCTCAGGTTGGCTTCGCCACGCGCATCCGCGCCGATGCCGACGCTGTGCACGTGGTAGCTGTCCAGCATCAGCTGCACGCCGGTGGCGGCCGACAGCGCGCCGAACAGCGCATCGACCGGGCCGTCGCCCTGTGCGGTTTCGGCCACGCGGTTGCCGTCCGGGTCGGACAGTTCGACCAGCGCGTTGGCGCGGCTGCCCACATCGCTGATGGTCATCGAGGCCAAGCGGTAGCCCTGTGCATTGGAGCCGCCCTGCATCAGCGTCTGCAGGTCGGCATCGGTGACCACGCGCTGCTGCTCGCACAGGCCCTTGAACTGCTCGAATACCAGCTTCAGTTCGTCTTCGTCCAGCCAGAAACCCAGCGCGCGCAGGCGCGCTTCGACGGCGGCGCGACCGCTGTGGCGGCCCAGCACCATCTGCGAATCCTCCCAGCCCACGTCTTCCGGACGCATGATTTCGTAGGTGCCGCGATGGCGCAGCATGCCGTGCTGGTGGATGCCCGATTCGTGGGCAAAGGCATTGGCACCGACGATGGCCTTGTTGCGCTGTACCGGCATGCCGACCAGGCGCTGCAGCAGCTGCGAGGTGCCGACGATGCGCGGGGTGTTGATCGAACTGTCCTGCTCGTAGAAGGCCTGGCGCACCTTCAGCACCATCGCGATCTCTTCCAGCGAGCAGTTGCCGGCGCGCTCGCCGATGCCGTTGATGGTGCACTCGACCTGGCGCGCGCCACCTTCGATGGCGGCCAGCGAGTTGGCCACGGCCAGGCCCAGGTCGTTGTGGCAGTGCGCGCTGAAGATCACATTGGCGGCGTTCGGAACGTCGGCGACGCCGGCGATGACCTGCTGGAACATCGCGCGGATTTCTTCCGGCGTGGTGAAGCCGACGGTGTCGGGCAGGTTGATGGTGGTGGCGCCGGCGGCAATGGCCACGCGCGAGACTTCGATCAGGTAGTCCAGCTCGGTGCGGGTGGCATCCTCGGCCGAGAATTCGACATCGTCGATGTACGAGCGTGCCAGCGATACATGCTTGCGTACCGATTCCAGCACCTGCTCGCGGGTCATCCGCAGCTTGTGCTCGCGGTGCAGCGGGCTGGTCGACAGGAACACGTGCAGGCGCGGGTTGGCCGCGGCTTCCAGTGCACGCGCCGAGGTCTCGATATCGGCCTGCAGGCAGCGCGACAGCACCGCCAGGCTCAGGCTCGGTCGGCGCAGTTCGCGGCCGATCAGTGCCATCGCCTCGCGGTCGGACTGCGAGCTGGCCGGGAAGCCGGTTTCGATGATGTCCACACCCAGTTCGTCCAGCGCACGCGCCATCACCAGCTTCTGCGGCGGGCTCATGCTGCAGCCGGGGGACTGCTCGCCGTCACGCAGGGTGGTGTCGAAGATGCGGATGCGCGGGGTGGTAATTCGTTCGATGGTGGTCACAGGGAAATCTCCTCGACAGCGGGCGTTGCGGCTTGCAGGTGGGAAGGGGAAGAGGTGGGGGAGGACGGCGCGCTGGCCCTGGCGGGCGAGCGGGGTGTTTCGCTGCGCCGTCGCCGCGGTTTGCGCGGCGGGCGCGGCCGGATGTCGGTAAGCAGGCCGGCCAGCACGCCGGCATCGATGTTGCCGCCGGAGACCACTGCGCACTTGCGGCGGCCCGCGACGCGGCGGCCGGCAGCCAGCGCCAGCGCGCCGGCGCCCTCGGCGATGATGTGTTCTTCCAGCGCCAGCCGCACCAGGGTTTCGCGCAGCTCGGCTTCGCGCACGATCACCACGTCGTCCAGCAGCGAGGTGCACAGGCGGCGGGTCAGGAAGCCGGGGATCTTCACTCGCACGCCATCGGCCAGCGAGGCGACGGGGGCGATCTCGCGGGCATCGCCACGGATCGCGCGCGCCATCGAATCAACGCCTTCTACCTGTGCACCAACCACGCGCACGCCCTGTGATTTCAGCGCCAGGGCTACGCCGGAGGCCAGTCCACCGCCGCCGATCGGCACGATCACCACGTCAGGGGCATGCGCGGCCAGTTCGATGCCGACCGTGCCCTGGCCGGCGATCACGTCGGCATCATCGAACGCGGACAGGAAGCGGTAGCCGTGGCGCCGCGCCAGTTCGACCGCGAAGGCGTAGGCCTCGTCGTAGCTGTTGCCGTGCTGGCGCACGGTGGCGCCCCAGTGGGCGACGCCGGCAATCTTGGTGGCGGGTGCACCATGGGGCATCACAGTGATGGCCGGCACATCCAGGCGATAGGCCGCCCACGCAACGCCCTGGGCGTGGTTGCCGGCCGAGGCGCAGATCACCGGCCGGGTATCGCCGCGCTCGCGGCCGGCCAGCAGCGCGTTCAACGCGCCGCGCACCTTGTAGGAACCGGTGCGCTGCAGGTTCTCCAGCTTCAGCCAGGTACCGAAGCGCTCGGCATGGTGCAGCGGAGTGGGCGGCAGGAAGCGGCGCAGTCGGGCCTGCGCCGCCAGTACGTCGGCAACGCTTACGTCGCCGGCATCGCTTTCCTGGCTGGTGTCAGCGGCCGGCATGGGCCACCAGCGCGGTGCGGGCGACCGCCGCATGCGGGCACGGGCGGCGAAGAAGACGCCTCCGTACCGGCACCGTGGTCGCTACGGTACGGGTGTTCATGGCGATACTCCTTCCACGGCGGTGACCTGTACGGACACGCAGTCGTAGATCTTCTCGATCTGCCGGCACAGCGTTTCCGCCGGGCGCTGGCCATCCACGACCAGCTGCAGGTGCCAGCGGCCATCGTCGGCAGCTACCGGCGCGCCGCTGATCGCACGCGGCGCGAAGCCGCGACGTTCGGCCATGCCGATCACGCGCAGCAGCGCGCCTTCGGCCGGGTGCAGCACCAGGTCAAGCCGGTATTGCATTGGGGGTCTCCTGGCGGGCATGGGCGGGATTGCTTTCCAGCATCGTGCTGTTGGCGGTGTTCGGCGGCACCAGCGGCCACACGTTGGCGCGTGCATCGATGGCCACATGCAGCAGGGCCGGGCCCGGCTCGGCCAGCAGCGCGGCCAGGCCGCCTTCCACGTCGTCGCGGTTGTCGATGCGGGTGGCGGCGATGCCGAACACCTGCGCCAATGCCACGAAGTCCGGGTTGTCGGACAGATCGATCTCGCTGTAACGCTCGGCGAAAAACAGTTCCTGCCACTGCCGCACCATGCCCAGCGAACTGTTGTCCAGCAGCACGATCTTCACCGGCAGGCGGCAGCGGGCGATGGTCGCCAGCTCCTGCACGTTCATCATGAAGCTGCCATCGCCGGACACCAGCACCACGGTGCGGTCGGGGCAGGCAAACTGCGCACCCATCGCCGCCGGCAGGCCGAAGCCCATGGTGCCCAGCGCGCCGCTGGTCAGGTGGTTGCGCGGGTGGTTGAAGCGGCAGTGCTGGGCCACCCACATCTGGTGCTGGCCGACATCGCAGGCGATCACCGCATCGGCCGGGGCCAGCTCGCTCAGGCGCTTCAGCAACGCCGGTGCGTAGATGTGCTGGCCCGGTGCGTCGTAGCGTGCGGCGAAGCGATCGCGATGCTGCGCACAGCGCTTGCGCCACGCCTCCTGGTGGGCCTTGGGGGAGGGGAAGGCCGCACGCAGGGCGCGGATGGCGTGACCGACGTTGCCAGGCACGGCGACATCGGCGCTGCGCAGCTTGGAGATCTCGTAGGCGTCCGCATCGATGTGGACCACACGGGCGAACGGGGCGAACTCGGCCAGCTTGCCGGTGGCACGGTCGTCGAAACGCGCCCCCAGCACCAGCAGCAGGTCGCTTTCCTGCACCGCCATGTTGGCCGCGCGAGTGCCGTGCATGCCCAGCATGCCCAGCGACTGCGGATGGCTGGCCGGCAGGGCACCCAGGCCGCGCAGGGTCATCACGGTGGGGATGGCACTGGCCTCGACGAAGTCGCGCAGGTCCTGCACGGCATCGCCCAGCGCGATGCCGCCACCGGCGTAGACCACCGGCTTCTCGGCTGCGGCCAGCGCGGCGATGGCCTCGGCGATGGCGGCCTCGGCCGGCGCCGGCGGCGGTTCGACGCTGCTGGGCACATGCGCCGGCAGATGGCTGGCATCGGCCAACTGCACATCCTTGGGCAGGTCGATCAGCACCGGGCCGGGGCGACCCTCACGGGCAATGCGGAACGCATCGGCCACCACGCGCGGCAGGTCATCGACGCTGCGCACCAGCCAGCTGTGCTTGACGATCGGCATCGTCAGGCCGAACACATCCAGTTCCTGGAAGGCGTCGGTGCCCAGCAGCGGCGTGCCGACCTGGCCGGTGATGCAGACCATCGGTACCGAATCGAGCATCGCATCGGCAATGCCGGTGACCAGGTTCGAGGCGCCCGGGCCGGATGTGGCCACGCAGACGCCGACCTGGTTGCTGGCGCGGGCGAAGCCGTTGGCGGCCAGCGCCGCGCCCTGCTCATGGCGTACCAGGATGTGCTTCAGCGACGAATCCACCAGCGCGTCGTAGAACGGCATGATGGTGCCACCTGGATAGCCGAACAGCGTGCCGACGCCTTCGGCCTCCAGCGCCTGGGTCAGCCAGCGCGCGCCGTTGGGCGGCGCGCTGCGATGTGTCGAAGAGTTCATGGGGGAACCTTGCAAAGCGGGTGGGGGAGGGCCGCGCGTTTACGCGGCCTGTCCTTGCAACCAGACCATCTTGGCGCGCAGTTCCTTGCCCACCTTCTCGATCGGGTGCTCCAGGTCGGCCTGCTTGAACCTGTTGTAGTTCGGCAGGCCCGCTTCGTACTCGGCCACCCAGTTCTTGGTGAAGGTGCCGTCCTGGATGTCCTTCAGTACTTCCTTCATGCGTTCCTTGGTGCCGGCATCGATCACACGCGGGCCGCTGACGTAGTCGCCGTACTGCGCGGTCTCGGAGATGAACTCCAGCATGCGCGAGATGCCACCTTCGTAGAACAGGTCCACGATCAGCTTCAGTTCGTGCAGCACTTCGTAATAGGCGATTTCCGGCTGGTAACCCGCTTCCACCAGGGTCTCGAAGCCCGCCTGCACCAGCGCCGAAGCGCCACCGCACAGCACCGCCTGCTCGCCGAACAGATCAGTTTCGGTCTCTTCCTTGAAGGTGGTCTGGATCAGGTTGGCGCGGGCGCCGCCGAGGCCGGCTGCATAGGCCAGGGCGTACTCAGCCGCCTTGCCGCTCTTGTCCTGGTAAACCGCCCAGATGCACGGCACGCCGCGGCCGATTTCATACTCGCGGCGGACCAGCGCACCAGGGCCCTTGGGCGCGACCAGCACCACGTCCAGGTCCTCGCGCGGCTTGATCATGTCGAAATGAACGTTCAGGCCGTGCGCGAACAACAGCACCGCACCCTGCTTCATGTTCGGTGCCAGCACGTCGTCGTACAGCTTCTTCTGCACCATGTCCGGGGTCAGCACGGCGACCAGGTCGGCGTCCTTCACTGCATCGGCAGGCGCCTTGACGGCGAAGCCATCGGCCTGCGCCTTCACCTCGGTCGGGCCGCCCGGACGCAGGCCTACCACCACGTCGAAGCCGGATTCGCGCAGGTTCAGTGCGTGGGCGCGGCCCTGGCTGCCGTAGCCGATGACGGCGATCTTGGTCTGGGGCAGGTCGTTGGTGCTCATGGGGGAGGTTCCTTGCGGTGGGAAGAAAAAAGAACGGCCGGTCGTCGAGGTGACGTACCGGCCGGTCAGGGAAAAGCGATGGAGGAGGCGCTGCGCATCGCACAGGCACAGCCACCACGAGGCGTGGTGGTGGTCTGGGGCCGGGCTTTGCACTGAGCGTTGGTCATGGTGGTTGCGTCTGAAACCAGGTCCTGAAATGAAAAAACCCGCACCGGGGCGGGTGCGGGTTTTGATGAGTTCCGGTGTGTTTGTTGCTTACACGCTGGCTCGTCCCGCACCTGGTGGCTGGGTAATAAGTACGAGCACAAGAATCGAACGCAGCGAGGCGGCGCCGGTGTCGGCGGCTTCAATGTGGGTTCGCAGGGGCGTGTTGTGATGCAACATGTGATCGAGAGAAACACAGCCGTTTTGGCGGTGTCAACCCTCGCGACGGTTTTTTTATCGGTTTCCAGTGAATCCAGCGCAATCGCTTGCGGCACAAGGATGGTTGCTGCTGAAAGTGTTTCGGTGAACCCGAATTCACTCCTTTCTGGGTGGTTTTTGCGCGGAATCCGTTGAATTCTTCCACCCCAGGATCAACGTCCATGACGTCTGTCCGATACCGCGTGAAGGCCGCAGCGGCGAAGATCGGGGAACCACCCGTCCATCGGAACTCGACCGTGTCCCGACGCCTTGCCCGTTCCCTGCTCGCCGCCGTGCTGGCTGCCGTGCCCGCGCTGTCCTTTGCCGCCGACCGCATTACCGGCCACACCTTCGCCTCCCGTTCGGAGGTGATCGCCCCCCATGCGATGGCCGCCACCTCGCAGCCGCTGGCCACCCAGATCGCGCTGGACGTGATGAAGGGCGGTGGCTCGGCGGTGGATGCCGCCATCGCGGCCAACGCAGCGCTGGGCCTGATGGAGCCCACCGGCAACGGCATCGGCGGCGACCTGTTCGCCATCGTCTGGGACCCGAAGACGCAGAAGCTCTATGGCTACAACGGCTCGGGGCGCTCGCCGAAATCGCTCACCCTGGCCGAGTTCCAGCGCCGTGGCCTGAAGGACATTCCGGCCACCGGCCCGCTGCCGGTGTCGGTGCCCGGCGCGGTCGATGGTTGGTTCGCGCTGCACGAACGCTTCGGCCGCAAGCCAATGGCCGACAACCTGGCGCCGGCCATCCGCTACGCCCGCGAGGGCCACCCGGTGGCCGAAGTGATCGCCTACTACTGGGACCGCTCGGTACCCAAGCTGTCGCAGTACCCGGGCTTCAAGGAGCAGTTCACGATCAACGGCCACGCCCCGCGCAAGGGCGAGATGTGGAAGAACCCGAATCTGGCCAGCACGCTGCAGAAGATCGCCGATGGCGGACGCGACGCCTTCTACAAGGGTGACATCGCCCGCACCATCGGCGACTATTTCAAGGCCAACGGTGGCTACCTGAGCTATCAGGACATGGCCGAGCACCACGGTGAATGGGTCGAGCCGGTCAGCAGCAACTACCGTGGCTACGACGTCTGGGAGCTGCCACCCAACAGCCAGGGCATTGCCGCGCTTCAGATCCTCAACGTGCTGGAAGGCTACGATTTCTCGAAGATCCCGTTCGGCTCACCCGAGCACGTGCACCTGTTCGTCGAAGCGAAGAAGCTGGCCTTCGCCGACCGTGCACGCTTCTACGCCGACATGGCATTCCAGCCGGCGCCGGTGCAGAAGCTGATCTCCAAGGAGTACGCCGCGCAGCGCCGCGCGCTGATCTCGATGGACAAGGCGTTGAAGGAAGTGCAGCCGGGCACGCCGAAGCAGCTGGAGGAGGGCGACACGATCTACATGACCGTGGCCGACGCCGACGGCATGATGGTCTCGCTGATCCAGTCCAACTACCGCGGCATGGGCAGCGGCATGGCGCCGCCGGGGCTGGGCTTCATCCTGCAGGATCGTGGCGAGATGTTCGTGCTGCAGGAGAACCATCCCAACGGCTACGCGCCGGGCAAGCGCCCCTTCCAGACCATCATTCCGGCGTTCATCACCAAGGGCGGCAAGCCGTATGCCAGCTTCGGCGTGATGGGCGGCGCGATGCAGCCGCAGGGCCACGCGCAGATCGTGATGAACCTGGTGGACTTCGGCATGAACCTGCAGGAAGCCGGTGATGCGCCGCGCATCCAGCACGAAGGCTCGACTGAACCGACGGGTCAGGCCACGGCGATGACCGACGGTGGTGAAGTGAATCTGGAAACCGGCTTCCCGTACGAGACGGTGCGCGCGCTGATGCGCAAGGGGCATCGCATCGTGTTCGCCGATGGCCCGTATGGCGGGTACCAAGCGATCATGCGTGATCCCGAGACCGGGGTTTACTACGGTGCTTCGGAGAGCCGCAAGGATGGGCAGGCGGCGGGGTATTGAGGTTTTCCGGCCACCGGGCTGAGCCCCCTCTGCGGTGGTGAGGGTTTCAGTGATGCTTGGTTTGGCCGGGCGGGTGGATTGTCTGGGGGCCGCTGCAAGTACGTCCATGTAAGCTCGGTCGCCGCTTGCTCGTGTGCACTGTCCTGCGCACACGGCAAGACCGGGGTTGGGCATCCGGCCCAACCCGCCCGAGGCATGCCTCGGGCCCATGCGGCTCACGCCCCCAGCCAACCCACCCGCCCGGCCACGGACAGTTTCCTGCGGCCGCCACCGCAGGAAGAGAAAGAAGAAGATCAAGAGCAAAGGCAACAGCAACAGCAACAGCCGCGCGCTGTGGGTTGGGGTCGGACCCGTTTTCCGAAGGAAAACGGATCCGACCCCTTCTTGTTTTCCGATACACCTGATCCACGCATGGCGTGGATCTACTGCCGTCACCGGGAAATTGCCGGAGGCGGGGAGGGGGCCGATGGCGGGACCGTCCACGGCATGGATGCCGTGGCCGAGCCTACAGGGACGTACTTGCGGCGTGTCTCGCCATCGGCCCCCTCCCCGCCAAACCAGCAGAAATCCAGAGCCGCTTTTGAAGTTGTTGTTGCCGTTGCTTGAAAAAAGCGGTGCAGCCGCAGGCTGCAAAACCCCCTCAATCCTGATCGTGCGCGCGCGCTGCCTCCGCCTGGGTTTCCTCCTGCGCCGCCATCTCGCGTGCGATCCACGCATCGATCATGTGCCGCTGGCGCTGCGCCTGCCGCCGCTCACGCGTGTACTCCTGGTCGAGCACGCGGTACAGCGACACCATCACCAGCACCATCAGCAGCGCGAATGGCAACGCCGCAATCGTGATCATGCCCTGCAGTGCATCCAGGCCACCGGCCAGCAGCAACGCCGCTGCGATCAACGCCACGGCGATGCCCCAGGCCAGCTTGCGCTTCAACGGAGGATCGCCTGCTTCGTCAGTGGACATGCTGGCCAGAACCAGTACCGCCGAGTCGGCCGAGGTTACAAAGAAGATCATCAGCAGTACCAGTGCGATGCACGACAGCAGCAGCGGCAGCGGCATGCTGTCGAACAGCGTGAACAGCACCGTCTCGTAGCCATTGCCCAGCGCCTGCACCAGGTCGGCATGGCCGAAGATCTGCGCCCACAGCGCGGTGCCGCCGAACACCGCGAACCAGAAGAAGCCCAGCAGCGTCGGCGCGAGCACTACACCGATCACGAATTCGCGCACGCTGCGGCCGCGCGAGATGCGTGCGATGAACGAGCCCACGAACGGTGCCCACGAGATCCACCAGGCCCAGTAGAAGATTGTCCAGTCCGCCACCCAGGTGCTGCCGGAGAACGGTGACATGCGCAGGCTCATCGTCACCAGCTGGTTGAGGTAGGAGCCCAGCGTGGTGGTGAACGTATCGAAGATGAAGCCGGTCGGCCCCAGCACCAGCAGGATGGCTGCCAGCAGGGCAGCCAACGCCAGGTTGAAATTGGACAGCCACTTCACACCCCGCTCCACGCCACTGGCGGTGGACGCCATATACAGCACGAAGGCGACGGCAATGATGGTCATCTGCACTGGGACGGTAGCCTGCACGCCGAACACGCGCTCGATGCCGGCGGCGATCTGGATGGTGCCGAAGCCCAGCGTCGTCGCGACACCGATCGCGGTGGCGACCACTGCAGCGATGTTGACCACCCGACCGATCCAGCCGCGATGGTGGCGGCCGATGATCGGCTGCAGCATGTCGCTGACCAGGCCACGGCCGTTGCGGTTGAACTGGAACCAGGCCATTGCCAGCCCGATCAGCGCGTAGATGGCCCACGGGTGCAGGCCCCAGTGGAAGAATGCATAGCGCATCGAGGCGCGTGCCGCATCCAGGCTCTGCGGAGCAAGCCCTTCCGGTGGTTTGCTGAAATGCGAAATGGGCTCGGCGGCGCCCCAGAACACCAGGCCGATGCCCATGCCGGCAGCGAACAGCATCGACATCCAGCTGGCCCGCGAGAACTCCGGTTCGGCGTCCTCTCCGCCGATGCGCAGGTTGCCGAAGCGGCCGAAGGCCAGGTACATCAGGAATACCAGGGCCAGGAACACGACCAGCAGGTAGAGCCAGCCGATGCCGCGGATGAGTTCGCCGAGGATGCTCTGCACCACGGTATTGAAGGGACCGGGTGCAACACCGGCGAGCAGCACCAGCAGCAGAACCAGTGCAATGGAAACGCGAAACACCATGAAGGGGCTTCTCCGATCAAGGGATTGAGGGGAGCGAGCAGAGCTTGCTGCGAGGGGCCGGCGACATGCAGCACAGACCGGGCAGGGGCCGCGAAGGCGGCGAGGAAACACCGGCCGCAGCGGCAGGATGCGCGTGCACGTTACTGAATGCGATGTCACGGTTCTGTTAATACAGAAACAGCGGATCCACGCCGTGCGTGGATGGAACAGCCATGGGCCGCAGCACGTTCTATGCTCTAATGCACACCAAGAAGCGGGGGTACCGGGCCATGTGGCCACGGTTGAGACAGTCCCTTGGAACCTGATCCGGCTCATACCGGCGTAGGGAAGCTTTGCAATGCAGCCGTGCCCGGACTCCGCCCAAGGACCGTCCGCGCGGGGTCGCAGTGCGCCGCCGCTTCGTCCCTGACCTTCCTGGACGATGCCCGATGAACGCACAGCTCTCCGCCCTGCAGCAACAGGCCCAGCAACTCTCCGAATCCGTGACCCGGCCCATTCCCGGATCGCGCAAGATACACGTGGCCGGCTCGCGCCCGGATCTGCTGGTGCCGATGCGCGAGATCGCGCTGACCCGCACGCCGACCCTGTTCGGCGGCGAAGAGAATGCGCCGGTCACGGTCTACGACACGTCCGGTCCGTACACCGATCCGGAGGTGCGCATCGATCTGTCGGCCGGTTTGCCGGAACTGCGCCGCAGCTGGGTGGAGGAGCGCGGCGATACCGAACAGCTCGACGGCCTGAGTTCGTCGTTCGGCCGCGACCGCGAGCTTGATCCGAAACTCGACGCCGTGCGTTTCCCTGCGCGCAGCCTGCCGCGCCGTGCACGTGCAGGCGCGAATGTCACCCAGATGCACTACGCGCGCCGCGGCATCATCACGCCGGAAATGGAATTCGTCGCCATCCGCGAGAACCAGCGGCTGGAAGCGATCCGCGATGCCGGCCTGCTGCAGCAGCACCCGGGCGAGTCGTTCGGTGCTTCAATCCAGAAGGTGATCACACCCGAATTCGTGCGCGACGAGATCGCACGCGGCCGCGCGGTGCTGCCCAACAACATCAACCATCCGGAAAGCGAGCCGATGATCATCGGCCGCAACTTCCTGACCAAGATCAACGCCAACATCGGCAACAGTGCCGTGTCCTCCGGCATTGCCGAGGAAGTGGAAAAGCTGGTGTGGGCGATCCGCTGGGGCGGTGACACGGTGATGGACCTGTCCACCGGCAAGCACATCCACGAAACCCGCGAGTGGATCATCCGCAATTCGCCGGTGGCGATCGGTACCGTGCCGATCTACCAGGCGCTGGAGAAGGTTGACGGCCGTGCCGAGGCGCTTACCTGGGAGATCTTCCGCGACACGCTGATCGAGCAGGCCGAGCAGGGCGTGGACTACTTCACCATCCACGCTGGCGTGCTGCTGCGCTACGTGCCACTCACCGCCAAGCGCGTGACCGGCATTGTCAGCCGTGGTGGCTCGATCATGGCCAAGTGGTGCCTGGCGCACCACAAGGAGAATTTCCTCTACACGCATTTCGAAGACATCTGCGAGATCATGAAGGCCTATGACGTGACCTTCTCGCTGGGTGACGGCCTGCGCCCGGGCTGCATCGCCGATGCCAACGACGCCGCGCAGTTCGGTGAGCTGGAAACGCTGGGTGAGCTGACGAAGATCGCCTGGAAGCATGATGTGCAGACCATGATCGAAGGCCCCGGCCATGTGCCGATGCAGCTGATCAAGGAGAACATGGACAAGCAGCTGCGCGAGTGCGGCGAGGCGCCGTTCTATACGCTGGGCCCGCTGACCACCGACATCGCGCCGGGCTACGACCACATCACCAGCGCGATCGGTGCGGCGATGATCGGCTGGTTCGGCACGGCGATGCTCTGCTACGTGACGCCGAAGGAGCACCTTGGCCTGCCCAACCGCCAGGATGTGCGCGACGGCATCATGGCCTATCGCATTGCCGCGCACGCAGCCGACCTGGCCAAGGGGCATCCGGGCGCGCAGGTGCGCGACAACGCGCTGAGCAAGGCGCGTTTCGAGTTCCGCTGGGAAGACCAGTTCCACCTCGGCCTGGATCCGGAGAAGGCCAAGGAGTTCCATGACGAGACGCTGCCGAAGGATGCGCACAAGCTGGCCCACTTCTGCTCGATGTGCGGCCCGCACTTCTGTTCGATGAAGATCACCCAGGATGTGCGTGACTACGCCGAAGCCGGCATGAAGGAGAAGTCGGCGGAGTTCCGCGCGGCCGGTGCCGAGGTCTACCGCCAGGGGTGATGCGGAAGCGGGGGTGCCGGCCAGCGGCCGGCACTACCGCTCATCACGCCGCTCCTGGCTATCCTCCGCCCATCTTCCTGGGGAAAGGACGCCATGCCTGTTGCCATCACCACCCGTTGGCTGGCCATTGCCCGCCGTCATCCTTCGGCCTGGCTGTTGGGCGCCCAGCTGATCGCGGTGCTGCTGTACCCCGCGCTGGATGACACCGCTGCGGGCCGCGCGGCGCTGGGCATGTTCGGCATGGCGGTGCTGGGCCTGGCATTGTGGGTGGTGCAACGCAGCCCGCTGGGCACCTGGCTGGCACTGCTGCTGGCCATTCCCTCGGTGGTGTTCTCGCTGGCCGGTGCACTGCTGGACCGCACTGCGCTGCTGACCACCGCGCAACTGCTGGAGAGCCTGCTGTACTTCTATACGGCCGGTGCGCTCATTGCCTACATGCTCCAGGACCATAAAGTCACCCGCGATGAACTGTTCGCCGCAGGCGCCACATTCACGCTGCTGGCCTGGGCCTTCGCATTTGCTTTTGCCGTGTGCCAACAATGGTATCCGGGCAGTTTCCAGGGCTCCGGCGGCGGTGCACAGCGCACCTGGATGGAACTGCTTTATCTGAGCTTCAGTTTGCTCTCGGGTGTTGGCTTGAGCGACGTAGTACCCCTGCATCCGCAGGCGCGTGCCCTGGTCATGCTGGAGCAGTTTTCAGGCGTGATGTACGTGGCTTTGGTGGTTTCGCGACTGGTCGGATTGACCATGCTGCGGCGCGTGTGAAAATGAACGCCAGATAAAAATTTCGCGCCCCGCAGGGCGCGAATGGTGCAGCAAATTATGTGAATGCGTCGGCGAGAGAGAGCCTGGATGTCGACCACGCGATAGGCGAGGTAACCCGCATAGGCTAGTATTCGCCCGCTTCATTGTTTTTGCGGTATGCGCCGATGCTGTGTGCGGAATCTGGCTTTTTGTTGTCCCCGGTTGGGGGCGGTATTGCTGGTGAAACCTGCCCAGGCCCGTCCCTACTGTATCCCGGAAAATGAACAGCAGCGAAATCCAGCCGCCCGAGGCTGACCGTATCCAGGTTGGCGAATGCGTCGTCACTTTGTCCTCGCGAGAGGTCGAAGTTGAAGGTGCGCGTCGTCCGCGCCGGCTGACGCCGAAAGCGCTGGGTGTGCTGCGCGTTCTGCTGCGGCAGCCCGGCCGCGTGGTCACCCGCGAGGAGCTGTTTGCCGAAGTGTGGCCCGACACGCTGCCCACCAATGACGTGCTGACCCAGGCCGTCACGCAGCTGCGCAAGGCATTCGCCAACGACGACGACAACGGCCAGACCTATATCGAGACCATCGCCAAGAGCGGTTATCGGCTGCTGGTGCCGGTGCAGGTGCTGGAGGCGCCTGAGGCTGCCGTGGACAGCGGCGAGCTGGCCGATCTTCCGTTGCCGCCCGCGGACGCCGGTGGCAGGGCCGCGGTCGGTACGGTGCCGGTGCCGGGGCTTCGCCGGGCGTGGCGACGGGTCCGGCGCCAGGTACTGTTGGCAATCGGCATATTGATGCTTGGCACGGTGATCGTGCTGACGATGCTGCTGTTGCGGCAGCCGCCGGAAGCCAGTTCACCGGTTGATGCGGCCGTGGAGAACGGCGTTCGCGTGATCGGCAGCCCGCAGCGGCCTTACCGGCTGATCACCGCGACCAGTGGTTTTGAGACGTATCCAACACTTTCGCCCGACGGTTCCCAGGTGGCCTACGAAGGGGCCAACGACGACGGGGGGGACGGCGGTGCGATCAAGGTGCAGACCTCGGGCAATGCGCCCGCGCGCCAGTTGCTGACGCCTCCGGCCGGTGCCAACGACCGTTTCCCGAGCTGGTCGCCGGATGGGCGCGAGATCGCGTTTGCACGATTCAGCGCCGGAGGCGGCTGCCAGGTGCTGATCGCCAGTGCCACAGGTGGTGCCGTGCGCCAGGCAACCCGCTGCGACGGCACCGAGCTGCTCAGTTTTGACTGGACCCCGGATGGCCGGGGGCTGGTGTTTGGCAGCATGGTCGGACGCTATGCGCATCGCGGCATCCGCGTGCTGGATCTGGCCAGTGGCCAATGGCGTGAGCTGGATTACCGCGTCGATGCCGATGATTTCGACTATGCGCCGCGCTACTCGCCAGACGGTAAGTGGCTGGTGTTCGTGCGCAATCCGCAGATGGGTGATCTGTGGCGGATGCCCGCCGGCGGCGGTACCCCCGAGCAGCTGACCAATGAAGCGGCCGAGCAGCGAGGCTGGGCCTGGCTGGGGGATGGGCGCACCATCGTGTTCGGCCGTCGCGTGGACAGTGAAGTTCGCCTGTACTACCTCGACGTCGAGCGCCGCACGCTGCGCGACGCTGGCCTGGATGATGCGCAGTGGCCTGCGGTATCCCGGCATGGCAACGTGCTGGCGTTTGTCCACCGGCGGGCGCAGTTCGGCGTGTTCAAGGTTCCGATCGAGGGAGGACGTGCGGAACGACTGTTCGCGTCCAGTGGCCGTGATGGTCAGCCGATGGCCGCGCCCGATGGCCGCCAGCTGGCCTTCACCTCCGATCGCTCCGGCAGTTTCGCCTTGTGGTGGGCTGACATGCAGCGGCCGGACTCGCTGCGGCTGATCGAAGGCCTGCGGCCGGAGGCCCGGCAGGCACCGGACTGGGCCGCCGACAGCCGGCACCTGCTGGTGGTTGGCCGCGATGACCATGGACGTACCGTGGTCTACGAAATCTCGCCGCGTGATGAGCGGCTGCAGCCACTGCCGGTGCCGGCCGAACAACCGCTGCAGGCGCTTTACGGGGCCGGCGATGACCAGCTGCTGGTGGTGGAGCGGGATGCCGACCAGCGCACGCGCTTGAGCCTGTTCGACCGCAGCTCTCACCCCTGGCGCCGGCTGGCCAGCATTGATGGGGTGTCGCAGGCACGTTTTGATCGCGCCAGCGGACGGGTGCTGTTCACGCGCCTCGCCGCTGGTGGGCTGTGGTCGGTCGATCCGGCACTGTCACCGGCCAGTGTGCAGCAGATCACTGAAGACCTGCCGAGTCGGTGGCGCTATCGCACCTGGACCGTCGTGGGGAACGGTGGCATCGGTTACCTCGGCACGTCCACGCAGTGCGGCACGACCCTGGTCCTGATCCAGGCCGGTACCGAAGTGCCGGAACGCTGCCTTGATCCGCAGCGGCTCAGCGCGGGCAATGGACTCAGTGCCAGCGCCAACGGGCGCGATCTCTACGTGGCGCTGGCGGTCAGTGACGGCGCTGACATCGGCATCATGCGGCTGCCCGAGCAAGCCCCGGCGCTGTTCCCTGCCTTCTCCAGAATGTTGATTTTGAAGAAGAATTTCTCTTCGTAATTTTTTCGTGTGGTTCTCGCCACGAATTCGTGGCGATCTCGGCAGTCTTTCCTGACGAGGTCCCACCAGATTGGGCAAAACGGAGGCCTGTACTAGGCAAATCCGTGGTGCCCCCATGCGTCAACTCTCGCTGGCCGATCGCGGCCAAACCATCTCCCTCGACAAGGCCCTGGACGACGTCGCGCCGACCTGCCTGGGCGTTGCCCGGCTGGGCAGTCTGCAGACCGCAGGCAGCAGCTTCACTGTGTGGATGCAGGTGCGCGGCAGTTCCTGGGTGGAAGCCAAGGAAGGACGCTTCCGTTTGCGCCAGGGCGAGTGGATCGCCTTCGAGAAGGAATCGCGGCCGCTGGTGCAGGCCGGTCGCAACGGTTTGTGCCTGGGCCTGAACCTTACCGTCGAAGCGCTGCGCGTGCTGGCCGAGATGGCCGACTGTGGCCTGTATGCCGGGCGTGGTCGCATGAACCGCGGCGATGCACGTGTTGCGCTGCGCCTGTGGCGCGACGCGCTGGCCAGTGGCCAGCCGGCGGAGGCATTGCGCCCGCTGCTGCTGCATCTGGCGGGCCTGCAGCGCGGGCTGGCCGACAACGTGCAGCGTTGCCCGGGTCGCTCGCGCAGCCGCAAGCGCCAGGTGTTTGGCCGCATGCAGCGCGCCCGCCTGTACCTGGAAGGCAACAGCCACCGCGTGGTGCGCATCGGTGAACTGGCTGAACTGACCAACTTCTCCAGCTGGTATCTCTCCAAGACCTTCCAGAGCCTCTACGAGGAAAGTCCGCAGTCGCTTTCGGCACGGTTGCGCCTGGAACGGGCGGCCGATCTGTTGCGCGATACCGACATGATGGTGGGCGAAGTTGCTGCCGCCAGCGGTTTCGACAACTGCTGCAGCTTCGCCAGGGCCTTCCGCGCCCGTTACGGGCAGTCGGCTTCGCGCTTCCGTGAGAACGGCGGGCTGCTGCCGCCACATTCTGCAAACTCTCCGGTTGGGTCGCGCAAATGCAGCGTCGCAACGCAATCGTAACGTGCTGGGGCGTTTTAACACGCTACTAACACGTACCTTGGAGAGATTGATGAACGTTCGTATTCCTGCAGTGCGGCTCGGCTTGTTGCCGGCCGGCATTGCGCTTGCCTTGGCACCGTCTTTCGCTTCGGCGCAGGACGCAGCTGCCGGCGGCACGACCGACCTGGACCGCATTTCGGTCACCGGTTCGCGCATCCGCCAGGCGAGCATGGAAACCGCGCAGCCGGTCATCGCGCTGCAGCGCGCCGACATTGAAAAGCAGGGCTTCACCAGCGTTGCCGACATCGTGCAGAACCTGTCGGCAACCGGCTCGCCGGCGATCAGCCGCGCCGATGCCCTGAGCTCGGGCGAAGAAGTCGGCGGCCAGTACGTTGACCTGCGCAACCTCGGCCCGCAGCGCACCCTGGTACTGCTGGACGGCAAGCGCATGGGCGTCAGCTCCGGCGGTTACACCGATCTGGCCTCGATCCCGACCTCGATCGTCGAGCGCGTGGAAGTGCTGACCGACGGCGCATCGGCCATCTACGGCTCCGATGCCATTGCCGGCGTGGTCAACATCATCACCCGCAAGAACTTCGATGGCCTGGAAGCCAGCGTCTACCGCGGCCAGTACGGCCAGGGCGACGGTGACAAGGAAACCTACAACTTCGTCTACGGCATGACCAACGACCGTGGCTCGTTGACTTTGGGTGCCGAGTACAGCGACGAGAAGCCGGTGCTGGCCAAGGACCGCCGCTTCAGCGCCTATGCCAACGGCCCACGTCATCCGTTCCCGACCGAAGATGACGCCAACGGCTGGTCGGCGATCACCGAGAAGGGCGTACTGGTCAACGGCGGCAAGAACTACGTCGTGAACCCTGGCGCCGATCCGACCGATTTTGCCAACTACCATGAGCTGACCAACGCCGACCTGTCCAACCCGACGCAGCAGATGTATCTGTCGACCGGGATCAAGCGTCGCTCTGTGTTCGCCAACGGCCAGTACGATTTCACCGACAACATCCGCGGTACCGCCAACGTTCTGTATACAGAACGCGAGGCGCTGCAGCAGATCGCCGGTTACCCGTACCGCTCCAGCGCGTATGGCACCAAGCTGTCCAAGGACAGTGCGTTCAACCCGCTGGACCAGGATGTCGACTTCATGCGTCGCACCTGGGAAATGCCGCGCCAGACCAAGTCCGAGCTGAATACCTTCCGCTTCTCGGCCGGCCTGGAAGGCTCGTTCGAGTTCGGCGATAAGTACTTCGACTGGGATGTCGGTTACGTCTACAACCGTAACAAGGGCACCAAGACCGGCACCGGCAACCTGTTCATCCCGAACGTGAAGAATGCCGTCGGCCCGTCGTTCGTCGAGAACGGCGTTGCTTACTGTGGTGCCCCGGGTGCGGTCATCGCCGGTTGCACCCCGTGGAACCCGCTGCTTGGTTATGGCATCGACGGCGCTGGTTCGCTGTCCAACCCGGATCTGCAGAAGTATCTCTTCCTGCCGACTCACGACACGTCGCTGACCACCTCCAAGGTCTACAGCGCCAACCTGTCCGGCGCGCTGTTCACCCTGCCGGCCGGTGACCTGTCGTTTGCAGCAGGCTACGAGCACCGCGAAGAGCAGGCCGAATACAACCCGGATGCGCTGCTGCAGTCGGGCCTGAGCACCGACCTGGCCGGTGCGTCCACCGCCGGTGGCTACAAGCTCAACGAGTTCTTCCTCGAGCTGAACGTGCCGATCCTGGCCGACCTGCCGTTCGCCAAGGAACTGTCGGTCGACATGGCCGGCCGTTATTCGGATTACAACACCTTCGGCAACACCTTCAACAGCAAGTTCGGCCTGAAGTGGAAGCCGATCGATGACCTGCTGGTGCGCGGTACCTACGCCACGGGCTTCCGTGCGCCGACGGTGGCTGACCTGTACGGCGGCACCTCGCAGACCTTCGACAAATACACCGATCCATGCGACACCCTGTTCGGTGCCGCGGTACGTAACCCGCAGGTTGCCGCGCGCTGCGCCGGTGCCGTCCCGGCCAACTTCCGCCAGGAAGCATCCGGCGGTATCGATGCCACTGGCCCGGGGTCTCAGTCCAACTACGCCTACCTGTCCGGCTCCAATGCCGAACTGCTGCCGGAAACCTCCAAGACCTGGACCGTCGGCCTGGTGTACAGCCCGAACTTCGTACAGGGCCTGGACATCAGCCTGGACTGGTGGAAGATCCGCATCGACAACGTGATCGCGGCCGAGTCGGTTACCTCGATCCTCAACCAGTGCTACATTCTGGGCAACGCCAACGCGTGTGATCGTGTCACCCGCGATCCGGAGAATGGCTCCCAGGTGACCGACGTCACCCGCACGCTGATCAACGGTGGTTACCAGGAAACCGCTGGTTACGATCTGGGCATCAAGTACCGCCTGCCGGAGTTCTCCTTCGGCAACATCATCATCGACTGGAAGACCACCTACGTCGATTACTTGGAGTACAAGCGCGACAACGAAGAGCAGACTGCCGTCGAGCAGCACACCGGCTGGGGCACTGGCGACTGGGGTGGCAACTTCCGCGTGCGTTCGAACCTGAACATCGATTGGAGCCTGGGCAACTTCGGTGTCAACTGGGGCATGCGCTACTACTCAGGGCTGAAGGAAGAGTGTTCCTACGACCGCACCGGTGGCGCCGAGTGTAACAACCCGGACTTCTCCTCGGCCTACACCCTGGCCATTCCGGTCCGCAACACCGGTTCGAACACCTTCCACGACCTGCAGGTGCGTTACAACACTCCCTGGAACGCCACCATCTCGGCAGGTGCCAACAACGTGTTCAACCACGAGGGCCCGGTCATGTACAGCCAGCCGAACTCGAGCTTCTCGTACTACGGTGGCTTCGACATCGGTCGTTTCTACTACATGAAGTACACCCAGCGCTTCTGATCCATCGAAGCGTCACAGCAGAAAGAGGAGGGCGGGCCGCAAGGTCCGCCCTTCTTGTTTGTGCGCTGCACCGACTGAGGAGATCCACGCCATGCGTGGATGGTTCTTCAGGCACAACGGAAAAGGCAGGCCACCCGGCCTGCCTTTCATTCCCTGCGAACTCGCCCTGGGCGGTGCCTCAAGCCTCGCTGGGTACCAGTCCCATCAGGCTGTTGGCATGCTCCCGCCACTGCGGCAGCCTGTTGAGAACACCTGCGCGCTGCAGGTAGTCCTCGTCCACCGGATCACCATTGACCAGTGCCAGTGCCACGTGCACTGCGCCGGTCACCCAGAAGCTGCGTGTATTGGCACGCTGCGGCTGCAGATGGAACGCGACCGCTTCGATGATCGGCATCGGCAGGCCCCACAGGCCGAGCAGATAGGCACCGGCTTCGGCGTGGCCCGGGCGGGTGTCACCGGTCAGCGATGGTTCGCTGCGCTCGTTGCGCACGCCGGGCAGCAGCAGGCCGATGTCGGCCAGCAGTGCCGCGGTTGCGCCCAGCTCGGCACTGGATTCGGGCAGCAGGCGTGCGGCCAGGCGCGAGGCAAGCAGGGCGCGCTGCTGCAGTGAATTGCGCTCGGCCGTGGACAGTGTCGGTGCCGAGAACACCTCGCTGGCCAGTACCAGATCGCGAAGCGTCGACAGGCCGAGGCGGGTCACGGCGGTGCGCAGGTCGGCGATGGTGCGGCCCTGGCTGAAGAACGCCGAGTTCGACAGCTGCAGCACCTTGGCCGCGATTGCCGGATCAGCGGCCACCAGCTTGGCGACGTCGGCGCTGTCGGCGTCGTCGTCATGTTCCAGTGCCTGGGTCAGGCTCAGGTACAGGTGCGGCGGCGAGGGCAGCTTCTCGATACGGCCGATGGCGTCGCGCAGGCGCGGGCTGTCCAGCACTTCACGCAGCTCTTCCAGGCTGGTCAGCGCTTCCAGCAACACTTCCGGTGCCAGCGGCAACGGCAGGAAGCGGTGGGCCACGCCGATCAGGCGTGCCGGCGGCGGCCGGTTGCCGTGCTGGGCGTCCACCAGCGCAATGCGGATGGTTTCCGGGCGCAAGGTCCGGATCTGGCCCAGCAGCGTGGTGGCATTGAGATCCGGCAGCTGCGGGCAGACGATCACTGCATCCACGCCCTGCGTGGCCACCGCGGTCATTGCGGACTGGCCATCGGTGGCGGTCAGCGGCTGCCAGTCTTCCCCAAGATCGGCAATGAATTCGGTCAGCTCGGCCGGCAGGCTGGCTGCATCCCCAACAAGCAGAATACGCACGACACATTCCCCTGGCTGTCTCGACGATGGATGTCGACGACGTGTGAAGTGACGCAATTTACCTAATACGGCGGCAAGAGTGATGTGCCGTCGTCATGAAACGTGACCCGCATCGCTCCGGCAGGGCATGCCGGAGCGATCCGGTTCAGGCTCAGGCCTTGCTGTCCAGATGGCGCTGGTGCGCCTCGATCAGGATCTGCTTGGCCTCAGCGGCGCCGCCCCAACCGTCCAGCTTGACCCACTTGCCCTTCTCCAGGTCCTTGTAGTGCTCGAAGAAGTGGCCGATGCGCTCCAGCCAGTGGCTGGACACCTGGGCGATGTCTTCCACGTGGGCGTAGCCACTGAAGATCTTCGACACCGGCACGGCCAGGATCTTCTCGTCGCTGCCCGCCTCATCGCTCATCTTCAGCACGCCAACCGGACGGCAGCGCACGACCGAACCCGGCACCAGCGGCAGCGGCAGCACCACCAGCACGTCGGCCGGATCGCCGTCGCCGCACAGGGTGCTCGGCACGTAGCCGTAGTTGCAGGGGTAGCGCATCGGGGTGGACAGGATGCGGTCGACGAAGATCGCGCCGGTTTCCTTGTCCACTTCGTACTTCACCGGCTCCGAGTCCTTCGGGATCTCGATGATGACGTTGATTTCTTCCGGCGGGTTCTTGCCGGGCGAGACGAGTTCCAGACCCATGGTCGTGCTCCAGGTGGGGGATATAGACGGATAGCCCCCCATTTTATGCCTTTGCCGGGCGCTGTGCAGGGGGAGGGGGGCTGACGGCAGGGCGAGGAAGGCGCCGACCCGGCGGGCCGGGGTTGACCGATGGGTCCGGGTGGCGTGGGCGCGCAGGCTGGATGTACCTACCCGAGGAGTTCCCGCATGAAACCATCCGCCTTGTCACTCGGCCTGTTCTGCGCGCTGCTGATCGCGCCCGCCGCCCACGCTTTTCCCTACGTGGACCTGATCGACTACCCGCACCAGGAAGCCGACTGGGACCGCTTCTTTGCCCTGGAAGGGCGTCTGCAGCACGGGTTCGACGCGATCTGCGGCGACACCTTCTGCGAGGGTGAGTACAGCGACATCCGGGCGCTGCGCCTGCGCTGTTCGGTGGACGCGGTGCGCGGCACGGTGCATGAGTGCCTGTGGGCATTTGCCGCCAGTGACCTGGCCGTGTCGCGGAACGACGGTGCGATCGTGGCCCGGCAACCGACCTGGCTATGCCGGCTGCCGCTGGTGCCTGGCACCCCGGTTGAGGACTTCCATGCGGCGCTGGCGGCCCGTAATCCGCTGCATGATCCGTTGCCCGGCACGTCGGAGAGCGTCTATGACGGGCTGACCGGCTGCATCCACTGATGCGAACGTGACTGATTCTCATTAACGGAGTAGCATGCGCGGCGCCTTCCGTCTGTCGTCCCGGTTCCGCGCATGTCCTCCAATGCCGCCTCCCTTACCGAACTGCTGATCCGTGAGCGGCCGGCACTGCTGCGTCGGGTGCAGCGCATCCTTGGCGGCGACAATGGCGCCGAGGATGTGATCCAGGCGGTGTGGTTCAAGGCCCGTGGGGTCGACGACAGCCAGGCCATCGACAACCCGCGGGCCTATCTGTACCGGCTGGCCGCCAACCTGGCCACCGACCACGGCCGCGAATCGACCCGGCGCAACCGCCTGCTGGCCGACCACTACCTGTGGGGGCCGGACGAGGTCATCTCGACCGAGGAACAGGCCATGGCACAGGACGAGCTGCAGCGGGTGCTCGATGCGGCGGGGCACCTGCCGGAGCCGACCCGCACCATCTTCCGGCTCAACCGCCTGCAGGGCCTGACCCAGGCCGGGATCGCCCGCCGTCTCGGGGTGTCGGTGACGACCGTCGAGAACCATGTGCGCACCGCCCTGCAGCGGCTGGCGTGGGCACGCAGCGGCCGATGATCGCCCCGGCTTGGGGCTGGCCCTCGCTGGAACGTCTTGATCACTGGACCGTGGATGCGGTCTAGTTCCTCCGCCTGCGCTTGAATGCGCCTGTCCGCCAGCCGATGAGCCCGCCGAACACGCTGCCCGCCGCCAATGACGATGCCCTGGCCGAACAGGCCCGGGGCTGGATCGCGTGGCTGGCCTCGGGTGACATCGGCGAAGGGCGCATGCACGAGTTCGAGCGCTGGCTGGCACAACCGGGGCACCGACGCGCCTTCGAACACGAGCGCGCGCTGTGGCGCAGTGTCGGGCCACGCCCGCAGGTCCGGCCCGCCGAACGCCCGCGGCCGCATCGAATGCGCTGGGCAATGGCCGCTGCAGCCGCGCTGGCGATGCTGGTGGCATGGCCGGAGGCCTGGTTGCGGCTGCAGGCCGACCATCGCAGCACGCATGTCGTGCAGAACGTGCAATTGCCCGATGGCAGCCGCGCAGTGCTGGATGCGGACAGTGCGATTGCCGTGCGCTTCAACGCACATGCACGCGAGATCGAGCTGCTGCGTGGGCGTGCCTGGTTCGAGGTCAGCCCGGATGCGCAGCGACGTTTCAGCGTGCGTGCGGGCAACGGCGTGATCGAGGACATCTCGACCGCGTTCACCGTCGCGCGCGGCGATGACCAGGTTGAAACCCAGGTCGGGCAGGGCAGGGTGCGCGTGGCCAGCCCGGCCGACGGTGGCTGGACTTATCTGCAGATGGGCCAGCGTGCGGTCTATGGCGAGCACAGCGGCGTGACGCGCCTGCGGGATGTGGCTGCCGACAGCGTCGGCGCGTGGCGGCAGGGCGAGCTGCTGCTGGAGCAGGCCAGCGTCGCCGACGCCGTGCAATGGGTGGGGCGTTATCGCGCCGGCCCGACCTTCGTGCGCGGCGATCTATCGCAGCTGCCGGCGGTAAGCGCGGCGTTGCGCATCGACCGCCCGGAACAGGCGCTGGATGCGCTGGCCGCGACGGCTGGATTGCAGGTGACCCGGCTGCCGCTCGGCGTCGCCATCGTCCATCGGTAGATCCACGCCATTGCCCCGGTGCCGACCAACGGTCGGCACCCACCACTACAACCAGCCACGCAACCGTCGGCACCCACCACTGCAACCTGCCGCGCAACCGTCGGCACCCACCACTGCAACCTGCCGCGCAACCGTCGGCACCTGCTTCGACTGCAAATCCCCTTGGGGTTGCCACGCTTTCATCCGTCTTACTCCGCGAACGTACCCGCCGCCGCCACGTACGTCGCCGTGTCCGCCTGTGTTGCGGATGACGCCGCGCCTGCGGCACCGATTACCTGACAGGTTCCCCCATGTTCGACTCCCACCGCCCGGGCCGCGCGATGCGCCCGTCCCGCCTGTGCATCGCCCTGCTGGCCGCCGGCCTGGCCAGCGCCGCACCGTCCGTGCTGGCACAGGGCGCCACCGGCAACCACGCTGCCGTGCAGCGCTTCGACATTCCAGCGCAGCCGCTGGATGAAGCGCTGCGCAGCTATATGCGCCAGTCCGGCGTGCAGGTCGTGTATCCGGCCACCCTGGCCCAGGGCGTAACCTCGCGTGCGGTCAATGGCAGCCTGCCGGCCAACGAGGCGCTGCAGCAGCTGTTGCAGGGCAGTGGCCTGGCGGTGCGCCGCGTCAGCGCAGATGCAGTCACTCTGGAAGCGGCGACGCCGGTGCAGGCCGACAGCGGTGTGATCGTCACCGACACGCTCAGCGTGGCCGGCGACCGCGTCGACAGTGGCGCGACCAGCGACGAGGCGCGCCTGCTCGACAGCTATCGCAGTGTGGGCTCCACCACCACGCTCAGCCGCACGCAGCTGGAACGTTTCCGCGGCACTTCCAACGGCGACATCGTCAAGGGCGTGGCCGGTGTCACCGCCGGTGACCCGCGCGTGGGCAATGGGTTCGACGTCAACATCCGTGGTATCCAGGGCCAGGGCCGCGTGCCGGTGATCATCGACGGAGGCCAGTCCAGCATGGACACCTACCGTGGCTATGCCGGCCAGTCACAGCGCACCTATCTCGACCCGGACCTGATTTCCAGCCTGACCATCACCAAGGGCCCGAGCCTGCAGGCCAACGCCTCCGGTGGCATCGGCGGCGTGGTCGAGATGGAGACGCTGAAGATCGATGACGTGCTGCGCGAGGGGCGCGACTTCGGCGTACGCGTGCGTGGCGGCCTGGCCAACGCCAGCGCCAACGACCTGCCGTCCTACAGTGCCGCGCCGCGTTCCGACCGCAGCGCCACCGGCAGCCAGTTCTTCAACGTGGCCGCAGCCGGTCACTGGGACCGCTTCGATCTGGTCGCCGCCCATGCTTACCGCGACAACGGCAACTATTTCTCCGGCAAGCACGGTTACGACGACTTCCCGCAGACCCGGCGCACGCTGGCGCCGCTGAACCCGCCGCGTACCGAGGTCTTCAATACCTCGGCGCGCTCGAAGTCGGCGCTGCTCAAGGGCACCTGGCGCATCGACGATGCGCAGACGCTGGAAGCGGGCTACCGCCGCTACGAAGGCACCGCCGGCGAGATCATGGCGTCGCAGATCATCCGCGTCGACCGCGATCGCATTCCGCAGTGGGACCCGGGCCATGTCGACATGGACAGCTACACCCTGCGCTACCGCTTCAATCCGGACAGCGATCTGGTCGACCTGCGTGTCAACGCCACATACACCGATACCGACAGCGTGATGTACAACAGCCTGACCGGCATCACCCCCTGGTACTTCGATCGCCGCACCGAGTGGTACGACGCGCCCAGCTTCAGCGGCGACCCCGGCTACAAGGATGCCTACCGCAATCCGCTGCGGCAGAAGCGCTTCGGACTGGATGCCAGCAACACCTCGATGTTCGATACCCGCGCCGGTGCGTTCACCCTCGACTACGGCCTGTCCTACAGTGACGAAGACATCGCACCGGGCAGCTCGGGCCCGGTCATGCACGATGACCTGGTCAACAACCGCTTCCTGCGCAACGCCGAGCGCAAGGAATACAGTGCCGTGGCCTCGCTGAAGTGGCAGCCCGATGAGCATTGGGAACTGCTGGCCGGCGGACGCTGGAACCGGGTGGATGTGCATGACCGCAACCGCCTGGCCACGCCCGACGCCTATGAGGTGCAGGGCCAGTACCGCTACACCGAACTGCTCAATGGCAACCCGGCGCTGCCGTCGTGGCGGGCCAAGCGCATCGCGCTGCTGAACTGGTACCCGGACGCCAACGGCAACTTCACCCAGGAATCGCTGCTGGCCTCACCGTACAAGAAGGGCACGGTGGGCGACATCGGTGGCTGGAACTTCTACGACGCCGGCAAGCCGCAGGACCTGGAAGTGCCGGTCAGCTGGACGTGGTCGCAGCCGATCCGCCGTCGCGACACCGCGTTCTCGCCGACTGCCAGCGTGGCCTACCGCTTCAGCGAAGACACCCTGGTCTACGTGAAGTACGCCGAGGGCACCAAGCTGCCGAGCCTGTTCGAGACCACGCTGGGCCTGTTCACCGCCGCCAAGCCAGTGGGCGAGTTGAAGCCGGAGCGCGCGCGCAGCTGGGAAATCGGCGCCAGCACCCTCCGCTACGACCTGTTCGCCGCCGGCGACCGCCTGGCGCTGAAGCTGGCGTACTTCGATACCCGCATCGACGACCTGATCACCCGTGACTACCGCACGCTGTCGGCGGGCCTGATCCGAAACGTCGACCAGTTCAAGGTCTCGGGCATGGAGTTCCAGTCCAGCTATGACAGCGGCAAGGTATTTGCCGATCTGTCCGCGCACTACTACTTCAAGGCCAAGACCTGCGCGCCGGACATCGCCGCCGAGCGCCGTGCCTACGGGGCGCAACGCAGGAACGGCGAGCTGGCCAACACGCCCGACTGCGTGGACGGCGGCTTCGAGGGCTCGTACACCAATACCCAGAACCCGCCGCGCTACATGGTCAACCTGACCCTGGGCTCGCGCCTGTTCGAGGAGCGCCTGACCTTCGGCACCCGCGTGGTCCACAACGCCGGCCCGATCAGCAAGCTGGACAAGGACTGGAACGTAGGGCTGTCGGCGATCCAGCAGCTGTACCGGCCAACCACGCTGGTGGACCTGTTCGCCAGCTGGAGCTTCAACGACCAGCTGTCGGTCGACGCCGGCGTGGACAACCTGACCGACCGCTACTACCTGGATCCGCTGGCGTTGGGCGTGATGCCGGCCCCGGGCCGCACTGCGCGGCTGGCGCTGACCTGGAAGTACTGATCGCCAGCGTATGAGCGGTGGGGTCGGACCGCCCTCGGTGGGTGCGGACCTTGGTCCGCACCGCTTCCGCCGTGCAATCGCCAGCGCCCCGCCGCGCCCGGCGTCTACTTACAGCCCGGTCGCGGCCTTCACCGCATCTTCGTGCAGCGACTCGTTCAGCTCGTCCACCACGGTGGTCCATGCCGCATCGGCCTGCAGCGACTCGGACAGGAACTGGCGCTGCGCATCGTTCCAGTACGGCGCCTCGACCACTTCCACATCGGTGGCCAGCTGGTGCTCGCGGATGAAGCGGGCGATGCCCTCGGCGCTGGCGTCCAGGCCCAGCTGCAGGAACAGGTTGGTCATGCGCGGTTCGGTGGTGATCATCGTCGGTTCCTGCGGTAAGAAGGGATGCGCCATTATCGGCGCACATAGCCTTGGGGAAAGCCCCGTGGCAAACGTCTACAGCAGGACGACCCCCTTGGCATCCCCCATGAACGCACACATCGCCCCTGAAGAAAGCCGCAGCCTGCGGCTCAAGGCCGCCACCCGCGACAGCCACGGTGCCCTGGACAAGCGCATCATGGCCGGCGACATCTTCGCCGACCGCAGCAATTTCGCCCGTTTCCTGCGCGTGCAGTATCGCTTCCACCGCAGCATCGATGCGCTGTATGCCAACCCTGCGCTGGACGCACTGCTGCCGGACCTGGGCGAGCGCCGCCGCCTGACCCAGGTCGCGCGCGACCTGCAGGACCTGGAGCAGACCCTGCCGGGGGCTGATATCGCGGCGTTGCCGTCCGATCTGGAACTGCCCGCCGCGTTGGGGTGGCTGTACGTGGCTGAAGGCTCCAACCTGGGCGGCACCATTCTGTACAAGATGGCCGCCAGGCTCGGCCTGGACCGTGATTTTGGCGCCCGCCACCTGGCCGCGCATCCGGATGGCGCGGCGCGCCACTGGCGTGAGTTCACCGCTGCGCTGGACGCGGTACCGCTGAGTGTCGAGCAGGAGCAGCAGGTGATCGATGCCGCCGACGCCGCGTTCCGCAGCGTGCACGGCCACGTCGAAGTGGAATTCGCCTGATGCGCGGCGCGCGCCCACAGGTGCAGCGCTGATGCGCTGGCTCTGGTTCGCGCTGGGCTGGCTGATGGTCGGGCTCGGGGTGATCGGCGCGTTGCTGCCGGTGATGCCGACCACCATCTTCCTGATCCTGGCCGTGGGCTGCTTCGCGCGCAGCTCGCCGAAGTTCGAGCAGCGCCTGTTGGCGCATCCGCGCTACGGCCCGTCGCTGCGGTTGTGGCGCGAGCAGGGCGCGGTATCGCGCAAGGGCAAGGCGTTTGCCAGTGCCGGCATGGCGCTGGGCTTTGCCCTGTTCTGCTGGGGCGCGCATCCGTCCTGGCGCCTGCTGTTGGGCGTGGGCCTGTTCTTCGCGGTCAGCGCCGGCTACGTGCTGAGCCGACCGGCCCCCCGGCTGGAGCCCCATCCGGTCGTGGAAGTGGACGACGCCAATGATCCGCGCGCGGCCCGTAGTCGCGCAGCGACCCCTGATGCTGATGGAAGCCGAGATGATGCTGCCTGCTGACCTGGCCCCCGTGGCCGCCCCCGCATTGACCCCGTGGGGCATGTACCTGGCCGCCGACGTGGTGGTGAAGGCCGTGATGATCGCGCTGGCACTGGCGTCGCTGTCCACCTGGACCGTGCTGTTGGCCAAGGGCTGGGAGCTGACCCGCCAGGCCCGGCAGCTGCGCGCGGCGCGCGCGCTGTTGCTGCAGTCCGCACAGCTGCCGCCGCAGAGCGGAGAGGCAAGTCTGCAGCAGGGCACCGCACTCGCCATGCTGGACGCCGCCCGCACCGAACTGCGCCTGTCGCAGGATCTGGATAGTCGCGACGGCATCAAGGAACGCATCGCCTCGCGCCTGGACCGCATCGAACTGGAGACCGCGCGCGTGCAGCGGCGCGGCATCGGTGTGCTCGCCAGCATCGGCGCGGTGGCGCCCTTCGTCGGCCTGTTCGGCACGGTGTGGGGCATCATGAACAGTTTCATCGGCATCGCACACAGCAACACCACCCACCTGGCGGTGGTTGCGCCCGGCATCGCCGAGGCCTTGCTGGCGACCGCACTCGGCCTGGTCGCGGCGATTCCCGCGGTACTGGTCTACAACCATTTCAGCCGCGTGTTGGCCGGCCTGCGGGGCCTGCTCGGCGATCTGTCGGCGGCCGTGCAGCAGCTGGTTTCGCGCGATCTTGATCGTGCCGTGCCGCGTGCCGCAGCGGCACCGCTGCGCGCGGTGCACTGAGGCGCGACGATGGCGATCAGGACCGGGTCCGACCGCGACGACGCACCGGAAGAAGCACACGAGATCAACGTCACGCCCTTCATCGACGTAATGCTGGTGCTGCTGATCATCTTCATGGTAGCCGCACCGCTGGCCACCGTATCAGTGCCAGTGCAGCTGCCGGCCAGCAGCGCCAGTGCCACGCCGCCCGAACAGGCGCCGGTGTATGTGACCGTGCAGGCCGATCTGTCGCTGCGCGTGGGCGAGCAGGCGGTGGCGCGTGACGGGCTGGCCGCTGCATTGCAGGCGGCCACCCACGGCGACACCGCGCAGCGCATCTTCCTGCGTGCCGATACCCGCGTGCCCTACGGCGAACTCATGGCCACGCTGGATGCGCTGCGTGCGGCCGGCTACCTGAAGGTGGCGCTGGTCGGTGTTGAGCAGGGTGCGCGATGAGTGGACTGCGGCGCTGGGCGACCAGCCTGGCAATCGTGCTGCTGGTGCACGCGCTGCTGATCGGCGTGGCCTGCTGGCGGGCGATGCGTTCACCGGTGGTGGCTGCGGTAGCGTCGCCCGCGGCGTTGATGCTGGAGCTGGCGCCGATGGCGCGGGCGCCATCCGTGCCCCCGCGTGAAGTGGCGACGGGCCCCCTGCAGCAGCAACAGCAGCGGCAGGCGCCGAAGCCGGTGCTGCGTGAGCAACCGAAGGCGCCGATGCAGCCGCAGGGTGATTTGCCACCGCTGCGTACGCCGGAGCCGACGCCCGCGCCGGAAACCGCCGAGACCAATGTCGCGCAGACCAGCGCACCGCCGCAGGTGGCAGCCGATGTGGCCGCACGCTACACCGCACCGCAGACCACCGCCGGCGAGCGCAGTCGCGCCGAGGCGACCTGGGAAGGACGCCTGCTCGCGCACCTGCAGAAGCACCGGCGCTATCCACGCCAGGCCGAGCGGCTGCGCCAGCAGGGCGTGGTCTACGTGCGCTTTGCCGTGGCCCGCGACGGTGTGGTTTCGGCGGTGGTGCTGGGCCGCAGCAGCGGCTTCGCGTTGCTCGACCAGGAGACGCTGGACACCGTGCAGCGGGCCAGCCCGGTCCCCGCGCCGCCGGCCGAGGTGCCTGGCGGCCCGGTGCAGGTGATGGTGCCGGTGTCATTCTTCCTGCGCGGGCGCTGACCGCCATCGGGGTCGGATCCCTTTCCGCAGGACAGGGCTCTGACCCGAGCCGGAATTCAAGGCAGCGCGCAGGCGTTATGCTCGCGCACGACCGTCAATGGACGCGCGGAGGTTGGCATGACGACACGGACGTTACGGGTGCTGGCCTGGTGCAGCGTGTTGCTGGCTGCATGCGTGGCCGTGCTTTCGCTGGCACCGTTCACGCCGGCGATCATCTTCGCCTGGCCCTTGCTGGTGTTCGCCGCCTTCTGCATCTGGCGTGGCGCGTGGCTGCCCGGCGCACTGTGTGCGTGGCTGGCTTCGCTCGCTTTCATCGGCAGCCCGCTCAGCCTCTTCGATGGCTGGGACCGGCCGATCTATGCCTGCTGGATGATCGTCGTGGTGCTGCTTGTCATCCGATGGATGAGGCGGTCGCGGCCGTAGCGTCGAGCCTGCTCGACGCTACGGGTTCATGCATGGCGTGGATCTACAACAGAGGCACCAGCAGCAGCGCCACGATGTTGATGATCTTGATCAGCGGATTGATCGCCGGGCCAGCGGTGTCCTTGTACGGGTCACCGACGGTATCGCCGGTCACCGCAGCCTTGTGCGCTTCGCTGCCCTTGCCGCCGAAGTGGCCATCCTCGATGTACTTCTTGGCGTTGTCCCAGGCGCCGCCGCCGGTGGTCATTGAAATGGCCACGAACAGGCCGGTTACGATCGTGCCGATGAGTAGACCGCCGAGTGCGCGCGGCCCCAGCAGCAGGCCGACCACCACCGGCACCACCACCGGCAGCAGCGAGGGCACGATCATTTCGCGGATCGCCGAGCGGGTCAGCATGTCCACCGCCTTGTCGTACTGCGGCTTGCCGGTGCCCTGCATGATGCCGGGGATCTCGCGGAACTGGCGCCGCACCTCTTCCACCACTGCCCCCGCCGCGCGGCCGACCGCTTCCATCGCCATCGCACCGAACAGGTAGGGAATCAGGCCCCCGATCAGCAGGCCGATGATCACCGTGTGGTCGCTGAGGTCGAAGCGGAATTCCTGGCCGGGGTTGGCGGCCTGCAGGTTGTGGGTGTAGTCGGCGAACAGCACCAGTGCGGCCAGTGCAGCCGAGCCGATCGCATAGCCCTTGGTCACTGCCTTGGTGGTATTGCCCACCGCATCCAGTGGATCGGTGATGTCGCGGATCTCCGAGGGCAGCTCGGCCATTTCGGCGATGCCGCCGGCGTTGTCGGTGATCGGTCCGTAGGCATCGAGCGCGACGATCATGCCAGCCATCGACAGCATCGCGGTGGCGGCGATGGCGATGCCATACAGGCCACCCAGCGCGAACGCACCCCAGATCGCAGCACACACCGCCACCACCGGCAGTGCAGTGGACTTCATCGAGATGCCGAGGCCGGCGATGATGTTGGTGCCGTGCCCGGTGGTCGAGGCCTGCGCCACGTGTTGCACCGGCTTGTACTGGGTGCCGGTGTAGTACTCGGTGATCCACACGATCAGCCCGGTCAGGACCAGGCCGATCAACGCGCAGCCGTACAGTGGCATCGGTCCATGTACGTTGTCACTCATCAGCCCGGTGGTGATCGGGTAGAACGCGATCGCGGCCAGCACGCCGGAGACGATCACGCCCTTGTACAGCGCGCCCATGATCGAGCCGCCAGGCTTCACCTTGACGAACAGCGCACCGATGATCGAGGCGATGATCGACACACCGCCCAGCACCAGCGGATACAGCACGGCATTGGCGCCCGCCTCGGCCAGCATCAGGCTGCCCAGCAGCATCGTTGCGATGACGGTGACCGCATAGGTCTCGAACAGGTCGGCGGCCATGCCGGCGCAGTCGCCGACGTTGTCACCGACGTTGTCGGCGATCACCGCCGGGTTGCGCGGGTCATCCTCGGGAATGCCGGCTTCCACCTTGCCGACCAGATCGGCGCCGACGTCGGCGCCCTTGGTGAAGATGCCGCCGCCCAGACGCGCGAAGATCGAGATCAGCGACGAACCGAACGCCAGACCGACCAGCGCGTGCAGCGCCTGTTCCATCGGCAGGCCCATCCGCAGCAGCAGTGCGTAATAGCCGGCCACACCCAGCAGGCCCAGGCCGACCACCAGCATGCCGGTGATCGCACCGCCGCGGAAGGCGACGTCCATCGCCGCACTGATGCCATGGCGCGCCGCCTCCGCGGTGCGCACGTTGGCGCGCACCGACACGTTCATGCCGATGTAGCCGGCGGCGCCGGACAGCACCGCGCCGACCGCGAATCCAATCGCGGTATACCAGCTGAGGAACACCCCGACCAGCACGAACAGCACCACGCCGGCGATGCCGATGGTCAGGTACTGGCGGTTGAGGTAGGCACGCGCACCTTCCTGGATCGCGGTGGCGATCGCGACCATGCGCTCATTGCCGGTGGGTTGGCGCAGGATCCAGCGCGCCGAGACGATTCCGAACAGGATCGCGAGAATGGCGCAGCCCAGCGCCAATGAAAGCCCGTGACGTTCCAGCATTAGACCCCTCCGCAGAATGGATGTAGGCATCCAGTGGCGATGAACGGCACCACGAGGGGGACGACGGGCTGCAGCCTGGAACCAACCCGTACCGACCTTGGCGGTCGTCCGACGTATGGCGGTGTTCAGCATTCCCTGGTGCCCGCAGTATGCGTGCCGCCACTTGTAGAGTCGAGCCATGCTCGACTGGCCTCTACGAGCCGCACCTCGTGATCCTGTGGGCGCCCTCAAGACGGAACGCATCGCCATGCGCGCGGGCCCTGCCGCCGGGCCATGGGCACGATTCGAGAGCCATCAGGCCTTTGCGCCCCGTTAAGCCAGTCTCTGCAAGCCTGCGCACAGTCCCGTAGGAGATCCCACATGCGCCTGTCCCTGTTGATGCTTGCCGCCCTGGTCCCTGCCGTGCCGGCATTCGCCGCGGAAACCCCGGAACTGCAGCGTGCCGTGGGCGTGCCCCAGGCGGTGGGTGCGGTGCATACATTGCGCCAGATCCCCGAGGCCTGCGCGCGGCTGGAAGGTGTGTTCACCGGCGACGCCGCCGCGCCCTACCGCTTCTCCGCCGTGCGTACCAGCGAACAGTGCCAGCCACGCGCGCGCTTCGTCGATTACACCAAGGCGCAGCCAAGTGCGGACAAGGGCTGGAAACTCAACGATGTGATCCGCGTGCCGAGCGCGGCGTGCCCGGCCCAACAGGCAGTGGTGCGGGTGTGGCGCCTGCCGTCGAGCAACAAGGTCGAGCTGGACGGCCAGGGCCAGTCGCGCATCTATCTGGAAGAGGCGAAGAAGCAGGCGGCTGCCGGCCAGATTCCGCAGGTGACGATGTTTGCCGCGCAGCTGCAGATGGAAGGCAAGGCCTGTAACTGATACAGGTGGGTGCCGACCGTTGGTCGGCACCGATGCCGCATCCACGCATGGCGTGGATCCACTGCGGCGCGCCATCATTCTCCGGCCAGCGTCGCCCCGCGCGCCACCAGCAGCTCGCGAAGCGCCTTGCGGTGGCAGTGCGCCTCATCCTCGCAGTAGCACCCCACGCTGAGGTCGCTGTGCTGCGACATCGCAGCCAGCAGGTCCAGCGCGTGGGCCGCATCCGGGGACTTCATCTCAGCCTTGTAGTGGCGGAAGAACGCGTTCCAGTCGGCGGCCGTTTTCGCCTCGTGCGCCTGCTTCACCAGTGCCGCGCTGGGTGACAGGGTCGGGAACCAGACGTCGTACCAGTCCTGCCGGGCGAACTCGCTGCGCGGCACGCCGCGTGGCGGGCGCCGCACGGTACCGATACGCAGCCCCTCGCCGGGTTGGCGTGGCGTTCCCAGTCGAACAACACGCAAGGCCATGATGATCTCCAGGCGGGGCGTCCATCATCCTGCGATGCTCGTGCGCCAGGCGTGAACCGCTGTGGAAAGGAAAATGCCTGCAGCAATCAGTTGCCGCGGCAGTCCTTCAGCCACAACACACGTCCCACCTGGTCATAGCTGTCGACCACGCCGGTCAGCGTCACTTTCTCGCGCGGGCGCAGGGCCAGCGCATACGCGGCCTGGTTGGCTGCGAACGAGCAGGAAATGGCCACGCGCTCAAAGTCGATGCTGCCATCGCTGGGCAGGTCGAAGCTGGTGTTGTAGGTGCCGCCACTGCGCAGCACGGTGGTGATGCGACCGGTGATTGCGTAGGTCTTGCCCTTGTAGCGCGGCTCGATCGCGGCCGGGTTGTCCTTGTTCTGGTTGCGCAGCTGGAAGCCAAAGCGGTCGGCGGCGATCGTTACCACCGACGCCTGCGGAGTGGCCTTGGCTGCCTGTTCGCCAGCCTTGCCCGGCTTGACCTGGTTGAGCAGCTTGCACATTTCTTCGCGCACGCCGTCGGCCGAGGCAATGGCGCCCTTGTTGACCTTCACCACCATGCCGACGGTACCCTGGCCGCCTTCGGAAGTGGCGCTGATGATCATCGGGATCGGCTTGTGGGCCATGGATTCCGGCTCTTCGATCAGCATCGAGCCGCCTTCCACGTCCTCGCTGAGGACATCCATGTTGGCGTTCTTGGCGATCACCCGCATCTGGCCGATGGCACTGGCCACGGTCAGGTCCGGATGGGTGACCGATGAAGTGAAGGTCGTGCCGACGAAGGGGTTGCCCTTCTTCTGGAAGTTGCTTTCGCAGGTCGCAGCGAAGGCGGGTGCGGCGGCACCGCACAGCAGCGCGGCGATCAGGATCGGGTGCTTCATGGTTACAGTCCTTGTGAAATGGCAGCACAGGCCCGGGCCACGTGGCCGGGCAGCGTCGAATCTGGCTTGCGGCGGCCCCTTTGCCCCGGGCCGGAGCCCGATTGTGGGGCGCTTCGGTGGTCTCCGCAATGCGCCCTGTGCTCCGCACAGGGCGCAGGTGCACCTCAGCCTTCGAAGGCCGGCAGCTTCTGCTTCACCGCCACGTTCTTCAGGGTGACGTACTTCGGCAGGCCATCGGTGCCATACGGAAGCGGCGCTTCGCCCTTGATCAGCGGCGACAGGTAGGCGCGCGCCTTGGCGGTGATGCCGAAGCCGTCGCGGCGGATGAAGCCGGCGGGCATCTTCTTTTCATGGTTGGCAATCTTCGACAGCGGCGCCGCTTCGATCTTCCAGCGGTAGGGCGCGTCGCCGCTGCGCACGATCACCGGCATCACGCCGTTCTGGCCCTTGAGCGCCAGCTGCACCGCAGCCCTGCCGACCGCCTGCGCCTGCTCCCAGTCGGTCTTGCTGGCCAGGTGGCGGGCCGAGCGCTGCAGGTAGTCGGGCAGGGCCCAATGCACCTTCAGGCCCAGCTGGTCCTTGACCCGTGCGGCCAGGTGGGCAGCCACGCCGCCCAGCTGCGAGTGACCGAACGAGTCCTTGCCGCCGCCAGCATCGGCGACGAAGCGGCCATCGGCGGTGGCGATGCCTTCCGACGCCACCACCACGCAGTAGCCGACCCGCTCGACCACGGCCTTCACCTTGGTCAGGAACGCGGCCTCGTCGTAGGCGCGCTCGGGCAGCAGGATGATGTGCGGCGCTTCGTCATCACCGTTGCCAGCCAGGCCGGCGGCCGCGGCCAACCAGCCGGCGTGGCGGCCCATCGCTTCGTAGATGAACACGCGGGTGGAGGTCTCGGCCATCGCCGCGACGTCCAGCGCCGCCTCGCGCACCGAGACGGCGGTGTACTTGGCCGCCGAGCCGAAGCCGGGGCAGGTGTCGGTCACCGCCAGATCGTTGTCGATGGTCTTGGGCACGCCGATGCAGGTCAGGTCGTAGCCGGAGGCCTTGGCCAGCTGCGAAACCTTCAGCGCGGTGTCGGCCGAGTCGTTGCCACCGTTGTAGAGGAACCAGCGCACGTCATGCGCGCGCAGCACCTCCAGCAGCCGGTCGTAGCGGGCGCGGTCGGCGTCCAGCGATTTCAGCTTCACCCGGCACGAGCCGAAGGCGCCACCCGGGGTATGGGCCAGGGCGCGGATCGCGGCGGCGCTCTCCTTGCTGGTGTCGATCAGCTCCTCGCGCAGCGCGCCGAGGATGCCGTTGCGGGCGGCCAGGACCTTGATGCCCTTGGCCCGGGCCTGCTCGATCACCGCCGCCGCCGTGGCGTTGATGACCGCAGTAACACCGCCGGACTGGGCGTAGAGGAGAGTACCGTTGCGCATGCTTCTACCTGCTCGGGGGAGGGGACATTGCAGGGACATTACCCGGATGCGGTAAAGTGGCGCTATTGCGGTGCAGCGATACCGGTCCGTCCGGGACGCGAACCTTCTTTGTTTTCAACACGTTGGAGTCAGGTCAATGCGATTGGTTCTGTTGGGACCGCCCGGTTCGGGCAAGGGGACACAGGCGACGCGCCTGAAGGAAAAGCTGGGGATCGCCCACATTTCGACCGGTGACATGCTGCGCGCGGAAATCGCCGCGGGCACGGAACTGGGCAAGCAGGCCAAGACGGTGATGGATGCCGGCAACCTGGTGTCGGACGACATCCTGCTGGGCATGCTGGAGTCGCGCCTGACCCAGGCTGATGTCGCCAAGGGCTTCATCCTCGATGGCTACCCGCGCAACGTGGCCCAGGCCAATGCGATGGACGGCCTGCTGGCCAAGATCGGCCAGCCGCTGGACGCGGTGGTGCAGCTGGACGTGCCCACCGAACTGCTGGTGGACCGCATCGCCGGCCGCGCCAAGGAGCAGGGCCGCGCCGATGACAACCCGGAAGCGGTGCGCCAGCGCCTGCAGGTCTACAACGAGCAGACCGCCCCGGTGGTGGACTTCTACGCTGGCCGCGGCACCCTGGCCCGGGTTGACGGCGTCGGTGAGCTGGACGAGATCGAAGCCCGCATCCTGGCGGCGATCAACGCCTGACCCGGCGGGGCCGGCGTGCTGCCGGCCGCATGGGCGCAGAAAAAACACAGGCCTGGTCCGTGAGGATCAGGCCTGTGTCGTTTGATAGGCGCCAGCAGAGGGCTTGCTCAGGGCCCCGCAGCATGAGCTCCCTTGGGGATGGCCTCTTGGGGAGTAGGACCGGTTCGGGTACTGCGGCTGGCAGTTCGAATTGTGTCCGGGTTCACAGAACATCGCTATCGGGATTTCCCTGACAGATGATTGGAGTTTCCTCACATCCTGTGTAGGACTTGTCTTACCCAAGAGCGGACATTGGCCCTATACAGCCGTCATCGGTCACAATCCTCGGTCATGAGCAGCGTACATATCCTTGCAATTGCCGGCACCTTCATGGGCGGCGTGGCCGCCCTGGCGCGGGAACTGGGCCATACGGTCAGCGGCAGTGACCAGGCCATCTATCCGCCGATGTCCACCCAGCTCGAGCAGCTGGGTATCACCCTGGACCAGGGCTACCGCGCCGACAGCGTGCCACCGGGCACCGACGACGTGGTGATCGGCAACGCACTCTCGCGCGGCAATGCCGCCGTTGAGGCCGTGCTCGACGCCGGCCAGCGCTATATCTCCGGTGCGCAGTGGCTGTCCGAGCAGGTGCTGCCGGGCCGCGACACGCTGGCCGTGGCCGGCACCCACGGCAAGACCACCACTACCACCATCCTCACCTGGCTGCTGGAAAGTGCCGGTCGTTCTCCCGGTTTCCTGATCGGCGGCGTGGCCGAGGATTTCGGCGTCTCCGCCCGCCTGGGCCAGGGCCGTGAGTTCGTGGTCGAGGCCGACGAGTACGACACCGCCTTCTTCGACAAGCGCAGCAAGTTCGTGCACTACCGGCCGCTGGTGGCCATCCTCAACAACCTTGAATACGACCACGCCGACATCTTCCCGGACGTGGCCGCGATCCAGCGCCAGTTCCATCACCTGGTGCGCACGGTGCCGGCGCGTGGCCGACTGATCGTCAATGGCGAGGATCAGCATCTGGCCGAAGTGCTGGCGATGGGCTGCTGGACCCCGGTTGAGCGTTTCGGATTCGATCCGTCGCTGGAATGGCATGCCGAGCTGCTGGCTGCCGATGGCAGCGCGTTCCGCGTGCACCACCGCGGGCAGGCACTGGGTGATGTGCAGTGGTCGTTGCTGGGCCGCCACAACGTGCTCAACGGCCTGGCGGCGCTGGCAGCCGCACATGCGGTGGGTGTTGCGCCGGCCGAGGTGATCCCGGCGCTGGCGCGCTTCCGCAGCGTCAAGCGCCGCATGGAAGTGATCGGCAGCCACGAGGGCATCACCGTCTATGACGATTTCGCCCACCACCCGACCGCAATCGCCACCACGCTGGAAGGGCTGCGCGCCAAGGTGGGCGATGCGCGCATCGTGGTCGCGATGGAGCCGCGCAGCAATTCGATGCGGCTGGGCGCACACGCGCAGGCGCTGGCCCCCTCGCTGGCGCTGGCCGATGAAGTGGTGTTCCTGCATCGCCCGGAACTGGCCTGGGATGCTGCTGCGGTGATCGCCGCAGTGCGTGGCGAAGCGCACGCGGTGCCCGATACCGACGCGCTGCTGGCGCAATTGCAGGCCAGCGCGCGCAGGGGTGACCACGTGGTGTTCATGTCCAACGGTGGCTTCGACGGCGCACCGCGCCGCTTCCTTGCCGCGCTGCAGGCACGATGAGCGTCGACGGTTCGCTGCCGCTGTTTCCGCTGCACACCACGCTGGTGCCAGGTGCGGCGGTGGGCCTGCGCGTGTTCGAACGGCGCTACCTGGATCTGGTGCGCGACAGCGGCCGCAGTGGTGAGGGCTTTGGTGTCTGCCTGATCCTCGACGGCCAGGAAGTGGGAGCCCCGGCAACGCCGGCCGCGTATGGCGTGCAGGTACGCATCGAAGACTTCGATGTCGGCGCCGACGGCGTGCTGCAGTTGCGTCTGCGCGGCACCCGCCGTTTCCATGTCGAGCGCACGCGCGTGCGTGACAACGGGCTGGTGGTAGCCGACGTGCGCTGGTGCGATGAAGACCCCGACGACGAACTGCGGCCGCAGCATGCGCTGCTGGCCACGGTGCTGGGGCACATCATCGAACAGGCCGGCGAGGCCTATGCGCCGGCCAACCCAGCGCTGCTGGACCAGGCCAGCTGGGTCGGCTGGCGGCTGGCCGAGCTGCTGCCGCTGAGCGAGCAGCAGCGGTTGCAGCTGCTGCAGTTGGACGACCCGCACCAGCGTTTGCAGCAGTTGCTGGGCTGGATGCCGTAACAGCCTGCCCCGGGTGGTGTGCGCCCTGGTGCACACGCTGGGGTATGCGGGGAATGCCATCCACGCATGGCGTGGATCTACTGTAGAGCCGAGCCTATGCTCGGCTTGATGGTTCCCGCGAAGGCAGCCGAGCATGGGCTCGGCTCTACAGTGGGTGGCTGCGTGCCGGTGCCGGTCGGGGCGCCGTGGTCTTCAACCGCAGCACCGGCAACCCGGTTTCGCTGTGCACGTCCTCGCGTTGCGGAAGCTCCTGCACGGCGTCCTTCACCGCGTTCAATGCCGGGTCGACGCCGCGCAGTGGATGCCACATGCCGATCCATTCGAAATGGCGCTGGTAGCGCAGGGTCTGCGCACTGCCCAGCCACAGTGGCGTATTGCCCGGCTGCAACTGTGCAGGGGCTGGCCACAGGCGCAGTACGTAGCGCTCATCGCGATGTGCACCCTGGCGCACCATCAACAGCGCTTCCACGCGGGTGTCCAGCGTCGCCGGCAGCACCGGCAGGTCATCGGCGCCGGTGTTCTTGTCCAGCATCAGCAGCGCCTGCTGCCAGCCGGCCTGCTCCTGTCGCTTCCAGCCGCGCGCTTCCAGTTGCGCCTGCAGCGGTGCCAACGGACCGGCCACCTGCACGTCCAGCGGCCAGCGCTGGTCGTCGTCGAACTCGTTGCGGCGCGCCGGCAGCGTGGCCCAGTCGTGCTGCCACCAGGCCTGCGTGTCCATTGCCTGCGGGGCCGGCAGGGTCGGCTCGAAGCGTTCCAGCTTCACCGGGATGTTGCGCGGTGCGTACCACATCGCGGCGACGGCGAAGACGCCATAGAACAGCCAGGCCACCGGTTTCACCCAGAACGAGCGGTTGAAGCGGCGGCGGTAGGCGATGCCCAGCACCAGCAGCCAGAACGTGCCGAACAGCATGCCGCCGATCACGTCGCTCAGCCAATGCGCACCCAGGTACAGGCGCGAGAAGCCGATCAGGCTGACCACGATGCCCGACACCAGGTACGGCCAGACGCGGGTACGGCCGGGCATCTCGCGGGCGATCAGCACCGCGAAGAAGCCGAAGGTGATGGTGGCCATCGTCACCGACACCGACGGGAAGCCGAAGCCGCTGCTGGCGTCGACCGGGCGCACCACATCGACGGTAGCGCCGAGCAGCATGGTCAGCGCCAGGCCGAACGCCAGCGCGGCCAGCCAGTGGGCGGCCGCCATCCAGCGCCGGCGCCAGATCAGGTAGCCCATCGCTGCAGCGGTGGCCGGCAGTAGTACCTGCCAGGCGCCCAGCGACGCCAGCGCGGCCATCGGGTAATCGGCCAGCGGGTTACGCAGCGCCAGCATGGCCTGGTGCACCAGCAGGTCGATCGCCAGCGGCTCGCCGTGCGCGACCACCACGGTCAACAATGCGAACCAGCCCCAGCCCAGTACCAGCAGCATCAACGCCAGCATCGCCAGCGGCACCGATTCACGGCGCTTGGGATCAAGCACGCCGACGGTATAGCGGCCCAGCGTGGGGTGGCGGTTGGACCAGTCCAGCAGGCGTGCCAACCAGTTGTCCATGCGCGCGGCCGACCAGCGGTAGCCGTACAGCACGATGGCCCAGACCAGGCCGAGGATCACCGCCAGCAGGCCGACCACCACCACCAGCCGACCGGCCACCGCCGCCACCGCGTCATAGGCCTCGCCAAGAATCCAGCCGGGGGCCAGGAACAGGACCGCCCATGAAATGCTGGCGATACCACTGGCCTGTACATAGCGGCTGGCTGGCATCTTCATCATGCCCGCGATGGCGGGCACGAATGGCCGGATCGCGCCGACGTAGCGTGCCACCAGGATGCTCTTGAAGGCATTGCGGCGGAACAGGTTTTCGCCGCGGTCGAGCAGCTGCGGGTAACGGCTGAACGGCCACACGCCGCGCAGGCGGTCGCCCCAGCGGCGGCCGATCCAGTAACTGATGCCATCGCCGGCAAACGCACCCAATGCCGCAGCCGCCACCGCGTACGGCCCGGAGATCTGGCCCAGGCCGATGAACACGCCCACCGCGAACAGCAGTGGCAGCGCCGGCACGATGGCGCCAAGAATGATGACCGCATCGCAGAAGGCGATGAGGAAGATAACGGCGCCCGCCAGCACGGGGTGAGCGGCAATCCACGCGAGCGTGGCGTCGATCCATGAAGAGTCCATTGCCCGATTATAGGGGCGTGAAGGTGACTGGTTCCCAGCCGCTTGGTGACCGTTTGCAACCAGTGCCATCGCCTAGAATGGGCCCATGCCGCATACGCCCGACGCTCAACCGCATGCTTTGAAGGCCGACAGCTTCGGCCGGATCCTCCTTGTGAAAGGGCCCGATGGTCCCTTTGTGCGCCGTGATCTTGGTGCCACGCCGCTGTGGTTGCGGCTGCCTGCATGGTGGCTGGCCCGCCGCGAGGCCCGCGCGCTGCAGCACATTCACGGCATGGCCGATGTGCCGCAGCTGCTGGCCTGGAATGGCCATCACCTGGATCGCAGCTTCATGGCCGGCGACGCCATGTACCAGCGCCCACCGCGCGGCGACCTGGCCTGGTTCCGTTCCGCGCGCCGGCTGCTGCAGCAGCTGCATCGCAACGGCGTGGCCCACAACGATCTGGCCAAGGAGGCCAACTGGCTGGTCACTGAAGATGGACGGCCGGCGCTGATCGACTTCCAGCTGGCGGTGATCGGCAACCCGCGCTCGCGCTGGATGCGGCTGCTGGCGCGCGAGGACCTGCGCCACCTGCTCAAGCACAAGCGCATGTACTGCCGTGAATCGCTTACGCCGGTGGAGAAGCGGTTGCTCAAGCGCACCTCGTGGGTGCGCGAACTGTGGTTTGCTACCGGCAAGCCGGTCTACCGCTTCGTCACCCGCCGCATCCTGCATTGGGAAGACAACGAAGGGCAGGGGCCCAAGCCGTGAAGGCTTCGCGGATAGTGACCGGCCCGCCGAGCGCGGGCAATGTGTTGCGTGCGCAGTTGCCTGGTGCCGACTTCGTGCACGCCTGTCAGGCCACCACCCGGCGCGACGGGCGTACCGCACTGCAGGCCTACCGCGACATGGCGGCGACCATTCCCGGCTGGTTCGATGGGCTGATGGCGCTGCGCAACCACGGCATGCGCCTGCTGGGCATGAAGCATCTGGGTTCGTTGCGTGCAGTGCAGGTTGTTGAAGATCCTCAACCCGGCCAGCGGCTCGGCATCTTCACCCTGCAGTCGATGGATGACGATGCCATCGTGCTGGAAGACGACGACCGCCATCTTCGCGTGCAGCTGGCGCTGCAGTGGCAGGGCGACGTGCTGGAAGTGGCGACCGTGGTGCATACGCATAACGCCTTCGGGCGCGCGTACATGCTGCCGGTTGCCCCGGTGCATCGATTGATCGTGCCGCATCTGTTGAAAAAGCAGGTGCAGTTGTACCGGTAGATCCACGCCATGCGTGGATGCGGTTTGTGATCCGCGGGCTGCTTAACGGCTAAACGGCTCATTGCCAAGTGCCGCATAAATGTGGATTCCGCTGGCAGCAGAAGACTCGCGACATCCAAGCCAGGGACAACCGGCAAGGGAATCATTGAGGTGATGCATGTGGTACTGCGCACACGCCATTTTCTATTACGAGAGCAAAGGGCAGGAATCGTTCCTGGTGCATGAGAACGTGTACCTGATCAGTGCCGACAACGATGAACACGCTCTTGAGAATGCAGAAGCACTTGCTTCCGGGTATGAGGATCTGACCGGCCGCCTGGTGGGTGAAGACGGTAGGGCGTATCTTTATCGTTTCGCCGGAATCCGCAAGCTGATATCAGTGGCGATTGATCAGGACTCTGCCGAGGGGCGCCTGCACTCTGGCGTGGAGGTCACGTACTCCGTCATGGCGGTGGACACGTTGGATCAGGTGAAGCGGCTTGCCCGTGGTGATGGCGTGGCAGTGCTGTACCAGGAATGGAAATGTAGAGCCGAGCCATGCTCGGCTGCATTCAATGAGCCGAGCAGGGCTCGGCTCTACAGAGGCCGGTGGCCTTACGGCGTTGCCGGCACGACCTGCTGGCCGATGAAGTTGCGCTTGGCGTCGAAGTCGTAGGCGATCTGCAACTGCCCGACATCCGGGCAGGCGTGGCAGTCGCGCAGCGGTGTGCGGTACAGCAGCCGGATGCCGCCGTTATCCAATGGCGAGGCGCCGGCCGACTGCGCCGGTGCGAACGGCGTGGCTTGCGGGTTGGCCTTCAGCAGTTCCTGCACAGTGGGGTCGGCACGCAGGGTGTCGTCCAACTGCACGGCATCCACATCGATGCGCTTGCCGCTGGCATCGACCAGACGGGTACCTTCATTGGTGTTGGCGCGGAACGGATACTCGACCGTGGCAATGCCCAGTCCTTCGTTCTCGTGCCATGCGGTCACATAGGCCAACTCACCGCCGGTGGACAACTGCTCGGCGGCGGTGATGGCCTCGGCACTGGCGCCACCGGCGCGCATCGCGTCGCGAAGGCAATCCCGGGTGGCCGCGTTCTCGCCCTGGCGGCAGGCGTTGAGGTCGCCATCCCAGACCACCGCCTCGCTCCAGCGCATCTTGCCGTCGGCGGCGGCCTTCTCCGCACTGGGCGCGTCACCGGCGGGCGGCTCCTTGCCGGGTTCCGGCGAACGGCCCTGGCAGGCGGTCAGCAGGACAAGCCCCAGGGCAGGCAGCAACAGGCGGGAACGGCGCATGGCGTGGACCTCGTGCGTTGTCTGGAGGCCCGAGTATCGTCAAGGGCGGGTGAACTCCGCGTCGGCGCGGCATACTAGCGGCTCATTGCATACGCTGGAGTGCGGAACGTGGGCAGTCTGCAGGGCAAAACGCTTTTCATCACCGGTGCCTCGCGTGGCATCGGCCTGGCCATCGCACTGCGCGCCGCGCGCGACGGGGCCAACGTGGCGATCGCGGCCAAGTCGTCGGTGCCGAATCCGAAGCTGCCGGGCACCATCCACACCGCCGCCGAAGCGGTGACGGCTGCAGGCGGGCAGGGCCTGGCGCTGAAGTGCGACATCCGGGAGGAAGAGCAGGTGCAGGCGGCGGTGGCGGCCACGGTCGACACATTCGGTGGCATCGACATCCTGATCAACAACGCCAGCGCGATCTGGTTGCGCGGCACGTTGGATACGCCGATGAAGCGTTTCGACCTGATGCAGCAGGTCAATGCGCGCGGCAGTTTCCTGTGCGCGCAGGCCTGCCTGCCGTACCTGCTGCAGGCGCCGAACCCGCACATCCTGACCCTGGCACCGCCGCCGAGCCTGGAGCCGAAGTGGTGGGGCGCGCATACCGGCTACACGCTGGCGAAGATGGGCATGAGCTTCGTCACGCTCGGCCTGGCCGCGGAATTCGGCCCGCAGGGTGTGGCGGTGAACGCGCTGTGGCCGCGCACGGTGATCGCCACCGATGCGATCAACATGATTCCGGGCGTGGATGCGGCCGGCTGCCGCACGCCGCAGATCATGGCCGATGCTGCGCACGCGGTGCTGGTGCGCGAGGCGGCGGGTTTCCACGGCCAGTTCCTGATCGACGATGACGTGCTGGCGCAGGCGGGTATTACCGATCTGTCCGGCTATGCGGTGGATCCATCGCGTCCGTTGTTGCCGGATCTGTTCCTGGAGTGATCGCGCGTCGCCGGCAGAGGCCGAGGGCTGCGACCTTCGGCCTGCTGCGTTAGAATGCGCGGCTGTAATCGTTTTCAACAAGGACGTGAACCCATGTCACGCACTCTTTCCGTCGCGGCGCTGGCCGCTTCGCTGTCGATTGTCCTGGCTGCCTGCGGCAGCAAGGCGCCTGCAACCGCTGGCGACGCCGGCCCTTCCAGCACGCCCGACGCCAGCGCGGCGCCGTCGGACACACAGCAGCAGTTGACCGCCAAGCTCAACGCCTACATCGGCTGCTTCAACACGCTTGATTCGAAGACCCACGGCAGCATCGAGTCCTATACGCGCTGGATCAAGGACGTCGAGGCCGGCCCGACCGGGCGCGAGACCCAGGTGTACGGTCCGTTCGAGATCAGCGACTACGACATGAAGCAGTGCGATGGCCCCGTGACCGAGGCGATGGCTGCCAAGCCGGCGCTGGCCGAGCTCGATGCCGCTGCTGGCCATTACCAGCAGGCGCTGAAGGCACTGGTGCCGATCAGCAAGGAGGCGCACGACTACTACGATCGCCAGGACTACGAAGATGACCGGTTCGCCAAGGGCAAGCAGCTGCATGCGCCCTTGATGGCCGCCTTCAAGGAGTTCGTGGCTGCCAGCGCAACGTTCAACGCCGAGCTGGAGCGCCAGAACGACGCCGCCCAGCGCGAGCAGCTCAAGGCGCTGGAACAGGCCGAGGGGCGCACGCGCGAGTACTACCGTCTGGCGATGATGCTGGAAGCCAAGGCCATCATGGATCTGATGAGCGAGGACGATTTCGACCAGGCCAAGGCGCGCGAGCGTCTGGATGCGTTCAACCGCATTTCCGACGAAGCGCATGCGAAGGTGGCTGATCAGGAGCCGGGCAAGCTGGACTGGAACAGCTTCGAGCGTGAGGCCGAGAACTTCCGGCGCGAAGGCAAGGAGCGGCTGAAGCGCGTCAGCGAGAACACGCCCTATACCGATTTCGAACGGCGCATGCTGGATTCGCCCTCAATGGCGCCGAGCGGCTCTGCCAGCAAGCTGATGCAGGAATACAACTCGCTGGTTTTCCAGAGCAACCGCCAGTAGGCGGGAAGCTCAACGCGCTATTTTTGTCGCGATCGAGCAGGTTGATCGCGACATGACACGCCCCGCAGCCCCGAATGCCAGCACCTTCCCGAGGTGCTGGAGCGCGCGCTCGCGCCATGCAGGACGATGGCTGCAGTTTTCACTGGTGCAAGGAACTGATTTGAACGCATCCACACGCCTGATTCCCGTTCTCCTGCTCGGCGCGCTGGCCGGCTGCAACAGCCCGGCGGGGCTGGCGGTCGCCGACCCCGGGCTGGAGAAGGTGAACGCCTACATCGAGTGCTACAACGGCGTCGAACAGCCCATCCACGAAGGCTTCCAGACTTACACGGGCTGGATGAAGGACCCCAAGGCGGGGCCGACCGGCAAGGAAGCGCAGCCGCGCTCACCGGGCAAGCTGTTGTCGCACCGCGTCGAGTACTGCGGCCAGCCGCTGACCGATGCGCTGGCAAAGACCCCTGCCACGCCGCTGGATGCACCCGCGCGACAGTACCAGCAGGCATTCCAGGCACTGAACACCCTGATCGAGCGTGCCGATGGGTACTTCACCCGCGAGGACTATCGTCGCGATGGTGGCGAAGGGATGCGCAGCCAGCATGCCCCGCTGATGCAGGCCTATGCTGATTTCTTCAAGGCCAGCGAAGCAATGGATGCGGCGCTGGAAAAGAACGAGAACGATCGCCGCGCCGCCCAGCTGAAGCAGATCGAGGAAAGCGAAGGCCGCTCGCTGGCCTATTACCACCTGCGCCTTGTCGGCGATGGCAAGCAGCTGGCGATGGCGTTCCAGAGCGACGCGCCGGATGTTGCGGCGTTGCGCGGCCAGCTGGCCGACTATCAGGCGCTGGTGACGGAAATCCAGAACAGTGGTGTCGGCAAGGACGACCCGATGTGGGGCCATGTGCAGCGTTCGGCCGACAAGCTGGTGCGTACCGCTGGTCGCGGTGTCGAGCGTCTGGAGCAGGGCAAGCCGATCACCGCCGATGCGTTGGCCGCCGAGCGCAAGGCGTCGGGCAGCTGGCTCACCACCGATCCTGAAGGGGCACAGTCGACGATCCTGGACGCCTACAACGACCTGGTGACCACCAGCAACCGCATGCGCTGAGGGCGATCCACACAGGGCGTGGACCCGTCCACGGCGGCACCGGGCCATGCCCGGCGCGCACCCTGCGGGGTTGGCAGTGCCGGCCGCTGGCCGGCATGTGCCTCAATGGCTGAATGCGTCCGGCAGTTCACCACCGCACTTGCGGCAGTGCCGCGCATCCGGTTCATGCCCCTCCAGCCCGCAATGCGGGCAGCCGCGGGCATCACGGCGCGCGGCCAGTTCGGCCTCGCGCATGGTGCTGGCCAGTTCGGCGGTGTAGATGCCGGTGGGCACGGCGATGATGCTGTAGCCGATCAGGATCAGCACCGAGGTGACGAAGCGGCCGAGCACGGTCTGGGGCACGATATCGCCGAAGCCGACCGTGGCCATGGTCACCACCGCCCAGTACATGCTGGCCGGGATGTTGGTGAAGCCGTGTTCGGGGCCCTCGATCACGTACATCAGCGCACCGGCGATGATGGTGATGGTGATCACCGTGAACAGGAACACCAGCACCTTGCGCCGGCTGCGCCACAGTGACGTCATCAGGACGCCGCTTTCCTCGATGTAGCGGGTCAGCTTGAGGATGCGGAACACCCGCAGGATGCGCAGCGCGCGCACCACCAGCAGGCTCTGCGCACCCGGGATGAACATCGACAGGTAGGCGGGCAGGATCGACAGCAGGTCGATGATGCCCCAGATGCTCACCGCGTAACGCAGCGGGCGCCTGACAACCGCCAGCCGCAGCAGGTACTCGGCGGTGAAGATGATCGTGAAGCCCCATTCCAGGATGTACAGGCCGGTGGACCATTCGGCATGCAGGTGCTGCACGCTGTCGATCATCACCACCAGGATGCTGGCGACGATCGCCACCACCAGGATCAGGTCGAAATTGCGCGAAGGGCGGGTGTCATGGCGGTAGATGATGTCGAACCACCGACGGCGCCAGCCGGTCTCGGTTGCGGGGTTGAGCTGGGGGGCGGAAAACGGTCGCATGGGCGCATTGTGCCGCAGGGGTTCCGGCGCGAGAATGGGCATTCCTGAACCCTGCCGACTGCCATGACCGCCGCGACCGATCCGCTGATTTCCCTTTCACACTACTACCTGCCGGTCTACAAGCCCCGCCAGGTGGTACTGGAGCGCGGCCAGGGCGCCCGTGTGTGGGACAGCCAGGGCCGTGAGTTCATCGATCTGGCCGCCGGCATCGCCGTGTGTGGCCTCGGCCACAACGATCCGGACCTGGTGGCCGCGCTGGTCGAGCAGGCCGGCAAGCTCTGGCACACCAGCAACGTGTTCTACAGCGCGCCGCCGCTGCACCTGGCCGAGGAGCTGGTCAAGGCCAGCCGCTTCGCCGAGCGCGTGTTCCTGTGCAATTCCGGCGCCGAAGCCAACGAAGTGGCGATCAAGATGGTCCGCAAGTGGGCCTCCAGCCAAGGCCGCCCGGCCGACAAGCGGGTGATCATCACCTTCCGCGGCAGCTTCCACGGTCGCACCCTTGGCGCGGTGACCGCTACTGCCCAGCCGAAGTACCAGGAAGGCTACGAGCCGCTGCCCGGTGGCTTCCGCTACATCGATTTCAACGATGAGGTGCAGCTGGAAACCGCGATGGCCGCCGGTGACGTGGCGGCGGTGATGCTGGAGCCGATCCAGGGCGAGGGCGGCGTGATGCCGGCCAAGTCCGGCTTCCTCAAGCGCGTGCGCGAACTGTGCGACCAGCACAACGCGCTGCTGGTGCTGGACGAGATCCAGGCCGGCATGGGCCGCACCGGCACGCTGTTCGCGCACTGGCAGGACGACGTGGTGCCGGACATGGTCACCCTGGCCAAGGCACTCGGTGGCGGCTTCCCGATCGGCGCGATGCTGGCCGGCCCGAAGGTGGCCGAAACCATGCAGTTCGGTGCGCACGGCACCACCTTCGGTGGCAACCCTCTGGCCGCTGCGGTCGCACGCGTTGCGCTGCGCAAGCTGGCCTCGGCGGAGATCGCCGCCAATGTCAGCCGCCAGTCGAAGGCGCTGCGCGATGGCTTTGCGCGCATCAACGAAGAATTCGGCGTGTTCAGCGACGTGCGTGGCCGCGGCCTGATGCTGGGCGCGGTGCTGGGCGAGGACTTCGCCGGCCAGGCCGGGGCGATCCTCGACCATGCCGCCGAGCAGGGCCTGCTGACCCTGCAGGCCGGCCCGGACGTGCTGCGCTTCGTGCCGTCGTTGAACATCACCGACGAAGAAGTGGCCGAAGGCCTGAAGCGCCTGCGCGCGGCGATTGCCGCGTTCATCGCCGCGCGCTGAAGCCTGCAGAGGCATCTGTAGAGCCGAGCCTACGCTCGGCTCATCGCGATGTCAGGCAACAGGAGCCGAGCATGGGCTCGGCTCTACAGCGCGTCACGCGATCCGATAGCGCTTCAACACCTTGCCCAATCCCCGGCCATCGCGCACGGTTTCCGCGTGCAGGCCGGCAGCGCGCGCGCCACGCACATTGGCGAACAGGTCATCGACGAACAGCGCGCGCGAAGGCGCCACGCCCAGCGCTTCCAGCGTGCGCAGGAACACCGCGGGCGCCGGTTTGCGCAGACCGAACTCCGCGCTGCAGAACACGCGGCCCTGCAGCGCAGGGAACAGTTCCGGTAGCAGGGTGGGCAATGCCTGCTGCATCAGCGCGCCGTTGTTGGTCAGCACCGCGATTGGCAGCTGCAGGGCCTGCAATCGTTGCAACACGGCCGCCTGAGGATGGCTGGCGGCCCGTCGCGCCGCGGTCCATGCAGCCACTTCGACAGTCGTGCCCAGAAGCTCTCCCAGCTGCGCCAGATAGGCCGGGCCATCCAGCGTGCCATTGTCATGTGCCGCTTCCAGGCCGCTGTCATACAACGCGGCCTGCACGGCCTGCGTCGGAACCTGCAGTGCTTGGGCCAGGTGCAGCACGCGCTGCGCGCGCTGGTACTGCACCAGCACGCCATCCACATCCAGCAGCAACAGATCGATCCGCATCGGCCGAGCATGCCATTGCGATGAGTGCGCGGGAAACCCTGGAGCTGCCATGCGACAGACGGTCGCAGCCGGGCGGGCATAGGCCTGCCTAGAATGGCGCTCGAATCCGCAGGAGATGCAACGATGAAGGCTTGGGTGGTGGCAGTGGGACTGGGCGCGCTGATGCTGGCGCCGTCGGCGATGGCGCGGGTGTGTGCGGTGAGCATCGACAGCACCGACCAGATGAGCTTCAGCAGCCGCGAGATCAAGGTCGCCGCCGACTGCACCGCCGTAGACCTGACCCTGCGCCACACCGGCAAGCTGGCCGCTACCGCGATGGGCCACAACTGGGTGCTGACCCGCACTGCCGATTACCAGCCGGTGGCGATGGCGGGCATGCGCATGACGCTGGCTGACAGCTACCTGCCGAAGGCCGACAAGCGCGTGCTGGCGCACACCAAGGTGATCGGCGGTGGCGAAACCACACGCGTGCGTTTCTCTACCCAGGGCCTGCAGAAGGGCGGTGACTACACCTTCTTCTGCTCGTTCCCCGGCCACTTCGCGATGATGAGGGGCAAATTCGTCTTCGGTTGAAAAAAGGGGACGGAGGGGATTAAGTCGTTTGTGCACAAACGACTTAATCCCCTCCGTCCCCTTTTTTGCGATCAGCCCTTGGCGGCCTTGAACGCCACGCGTGCTGCGGCCAGCGTCGCCTCGATCACGGCATCGTCGTGGGCGCTGGACAGGAAGCCGGCCTCGTACGCCGACGGGGCCAGGAACACGCCCTGCTCCAGCATCGCGTGGAAGAAGCGGTTGAACGCCGGGATGTCACAGGCGGTGGCCTGCGCATAGGTCTCCACCTTCTCGCTGGTGAAGAACAGCCCGAACATCGCACCCACGCAGGTGGTGGTCACGGCCACACCTGCGTCGGCGGCGGCCGCTTCCAGACCCGCACACAGGCGTGCGGTGCGCTCGGCCAGGTCGGCGTGGAAACCCGGCTGCTGGATCAGCTCCAGCATCGCCAGGCCAGCGGCCATTGCCACCGGATTGCCGCTCAGCGTACCGGCCTGGTAGATCGGGCCGGCCGGGGCGATCTGCTGCATCAGCTCGCGACGACCGCCGTAGGCGCCCACCGGCATGCCGCCGCCGATGATCTTGCCGAAGGTGGTCAGGTCCGGGGTGATGCCGTAGTGCGCCTGCGCACCGCCGAGGGCGACGCGGAAGCCCGTCATCACTTCGTCGAAGATCAGCAGCGCGCCATGCTTCGTGCACAGCGCACGCAGGTGTTGCAGGTAGCCCTCGCGCGGCGGGATGCAGTTGGCGTTGCCGACCACCGGTTCGATGATCAGGCCGGCGATGTCGCCACCCTGCTGTTCGAACAGCGCGGTGGCGGCTTCGAAGTCGTTGTAGGGCAGGGTCAGGGTCAGTTCGCTCAGCCCGGCCGGGACGCCCGGCGAGGTCGGCACGCCCAAGGTCAGCATGCCGCTGCCGGCCTTGACCAGGAACGAGTCGCCGTGGCCGTGGTAGCAGCCTTCGAACTTGACGATGCGGTTGCGGCCGGTGGCACCACGCGCCAGGCGGATCGCCGACAGCGTGGCCTCGGTGCCGGAGTTGACCATGCGCACCATCTCGCACGATGGCACCAAGCGGGTGATGGTTTCGGCCATGGTCACTTCGGCCGCGCACGGCGCACCGAAGGACAGGCCGTTGTCGATCGCCTTCTTCACCGCCTGGCGCACGGCCGGGTGGTTGTGGCCGACGATCATCGGGCCCCAGGAACCGACGTAGTCGATGTAGCGGTTGCCGTCGACGTCGTACAGGTAGGCGCCGTCGGCGCGTTCGACGAAGAACGGCTCGCCGCCGACCGACTTGAACGCGCGCACCGGCGAATTGACGCCGCCCGGCAGCAACTGCTGGGCGCGGGAGAACAGGGCGTGGGACTGGTCGTGGTTCATGGGGCTTTCCTGGGCGTTACGCGAACTGGGCGAGGTAGGCGCGCTGGGTCGCGACCGGGTCCTGCGCGGCGTAAATGCCGCTGACCACGGCCACCAGGTCGGCGCCGGCGTCGATGATGGGACCGACATTGTCCGGCGTCAGCCCGCCGATCGCCACCCGCGGCACGCCCAGTGCGGCGCTTTGCCGCAGCAGGTCGGTATGGGCGCGGCTGGTGGTGATCTTGGTGGTGGTCGGGAAGAACGCGCCGAAGGCCACGTAGCTGGCGCCGGCAGCCACGGCCTTCTCGGCATTGGCCAACTGGTCGTAGCAGGAGGCGCCGATGATGGCGTCGGGGCCGAGCAGGGCGCGCGCGCTGGGGATGTCACCGTCGGTGCCGCCCAGGTGCACGCCGGCCGCGCCCACGGCCTTGGCCAGCGCCGGGTCGTCGTTGATGATCAGCGGCACGCCGCGCTCCGCGCACAGCGCCTGCAGCGCGATTGCCTGCTCCTGCCGGAGTGCGTCGCTGGCGGTCTTGTTGCGGTACTGCAGCCAGGTGGCGCCAGCGGCCAGCAGCGGCGCGGTACGGGCCAGCAGGCGCGCGGTATCGGGCTCGTCCGGGGTGATCAGGTAGACGCCGCGGGGCGCCGGGGAAGCAGAAGTCATCGATGGCTACCGGTGCGTGGGCCGCGATGGGACAATGGCGGCCCGTGAATCCAGCCGTGATTATCCGATGAGCGATGCCACCCCCACCACCTTGCGCACCTGGATGTGCGTGGTCTGCGGCTTCCTGTACAGCGAAGCGGAGGGTCTGCCGGAAGAGGGCATCGCGCCGGGCACGCGCTGGGAGGACATTCCCGAGACCTGGACCTGCCCCGATTGCGGGGTGACCAAGGCCGATTTCGAGATGGTCGAAGTCGATTGACTGGAGGTCCACCCGGCCCATCCGGTGGGTGTGGACCGTTGGTCCACACACCGACGCCCTCAATGCAGCCGCGGCATCGGCCCGCCGAGGTCGATCAGCTTCTCGCGCAGCCACTGCGCATCGCTGGCCTCGGGATTGCGCTTCAGGTACTGCCCCAGGTCATGGCGGGCACCGGCCAGATATTCCAGCTGCAGATAGGCCAGGCCACGGTCACGCAGCGCATCGTCCTGCTCCGGGGCGAGCTTCAGCAGGCGGTCGGCACTGCGCGCGGCGCGATCCCATTCGCCGGCCTCGGCATACACGCCGTGCAGGTTGCGCAGCATGCGCATCAGGATCGCGCGCGCCGGCGCCGGGTCGAGAATCTGCGCCAGCACTTGGTCGTCGGGCATCTGCCCGCCCAGGTGTGACTTGGCGCGTTCGCGCAGTTCGTCCACGTCCAGCGGGCGACCACCATTGAACGGGTCCATCACCAGCACGCCGTCGTCCACCGGCAGGCGCACCAGGAAGTGGCCGGGGAAGGACACGCCGTCGAGCGGGATCCCCAGCCGTCGCGACACTTCCATCTGCACCAGCGCCAGCGAGATCGGGTTGCCCAGGCGCCGCTCGAACACCTGGTTGAGATAGCTGTTGCGCGGATCGTAGTACTTGTCGTGGTCGCCGCTGTAGCCCAGCTCGTCGAACAGGTGGCGGTTGATCGCCGCCATCTTCAATGGACTGTTGTCGATGCTCTCCACTTCCGAGCGGAGGTGGTCGACGTGGCTCTGGATCAACGCGTCGTAGGTCGACGGCTGCAGATCGGGGTATTCATCGCGCGCGATCAGCAGCGCGGTCGGCAACAGTGGCAGCGCCTCGTCTTCGAGGTCGGCCAGTGCATCCCAGTCGGGGAGTGTGATCCGGTCCTGCATGGCCACAGACTGGCGTCATTCGCAGGCGGTTTCAAGCGGTGTCGCGTGAAAAATCCGGGGTCAGATCCCTTTCGTGAGCGAATGGGATCTGACCCCTGCAGGGGTGCCGGCCAGCGGCCGGCACTACAGCGCGTGCCGGGCGCAGCCCGGCCGCACCTTACTTTTCGATGCCCGGGCCGAATTTCAGCTCCGTACCGTCCTTCAACTGCAGCTTCTCGGCCTGGCCGGCGTTGAGCTCCAGCACGTAACGTGCCGGGCCACCGCTGGGGTAGGGCGGGCACATGTCGCCGGCCGAGCACGGCGGCACATCACGCTGCTGGCTGACCAGCCTGCGCTGGCTGTCGAAGTACAGGATGTCCAGCGCGATCCTGGTGTTCTTCATCCAGTACGCCTGCATTTCCTCGCGGTCGTGGATGAACAGCATGCCGTGGTCGGCCGCCATCTGGTCGCGGAACATCAACCCGCGCGCGCGGGTTTCATCGTTGGTGGCCAGCTCGACCTGGTAGCGGGCGCCATCCAGTTCGACCCAGTGGCGGGCCGCGTCGGTGGCGCAGCCAGCCAGGGCCAACAGCGGGAGCATCAGCAGCGAACGCAACAGCGACATCGTCAGGATCCTTCGAAAGGGTCAGAGCACGACCGGCGGCTTGCCGCCGACGATCACCACATCGGCGCGGCGGCGCGCGAACAGGCCCACGCAGACCACGCCCGGCAGTTGGTTGAGCTCGCGCTCCAGCTTTTCCGGATCGGTGATCTGCAGGTTGTGGATGTCCAGGATCTGGTTGCCATTGTCGGTCACCACGCCTTCGCGCCAGGTCGGCTGGCCGCCGGTCATGTCGCGGATCTGGCGGGCGACCAGGCTGCGCGCCATCGGGATCACTTCCACCGGCAGCGGGAATTTGCCGAGCACCGGCACCTGCTTGCTCGGGTCGACGATGCAGATGAAGCGCTCGCTGGCCTCGGCGATGATCTTCTCGCGGGTCAGTGCGGCGCCGCCGCCCTTGATCAGGCACTTGTTCGGATCGCACTCATCGGCGCCGTCCACGTACAGCGACAGGTTGCCGCTGTGGTTCAGCTCGATCACTTCGATGCCGTGCTGCTTCAGGCGCGCGGTGCTCTGCTCGGAGCTGGACACGGCGCCCTTGATGCGGTGCTGGATGCGGGCCAGGGCATCGATGAAATAGGCCACGGTGGAACCGGTGCCGACACCGACGATCATGCCGTCTTCAACGTACTCGATGGCTTTCTCGGCGGCCAGGCGCTTGGCTTCGGACATGGGAGAACTCTCAGGCAGGGAATCAGGATTTCTTTTCCAGCGACAGCAGCAGCTTCCACTGCGCAGCAGTCACCGGGAACACCGACAGGCGGTTGCCCTTGGCAACCAGCGGGAAGCCTTCACCGAGCTCTTCGGCGTGCAGCTTGATCTCGTCCAGCGCGATCACCTGCTTGAGCTTGCGGTCGAAGGCCACGTCCACCAGCATCCAGCGCGGGTTCTCGCGCGTGCTCTTGGGGTCGTGGTAGTCGGATGTCGGATCGAACTGGGTGTCGTCCGGGTAGGCCGGGCTGGCCACGGTGGCCAGGCCGACGATGCCGGGCACCTTGGTATTGGAGTGGTAGAACAGGATGCCGTCGCCCACCTGCATGCCATCGCGCATGAAATTGCGTGCCTGGTAGTTGCGCACCCCGTTCCAGGGCTCGACCTTGACCTTGGCCAGATCATCGATGGAGAAAGCGTCCGGTTCGGACTTCATCAGCCAGTAGCGCTTGCGGGCGGTCATGCGTTCACGGGGGCAGCGGAGGGGAACAGGGTGCCGTCTTCGGTGCAGATCGCGTCCACGGGCACGTCCCACGACGCCACCGGCAAGGCCTCGACCTGCTGCACCGCGAACGCAGCACCGACCAGCCAGGGCGGCGCCGGCCGATCGTGGCGGAAGGCGAAGCTGCGATCATACCAGCCGCCCCCCATGCCCAGCCGTCGGCACTGCGCGTCGAAACCCACCAGCGGGGTCACCACCAGCGCCATCTGCGCCGGTTCCAGGGTGTCTTCCAGCGCCACGTCCGGTTCGGGAATGCCGTAGCGGTTGCTGGTCAGCGGCTGCCCCGGCCGCCACGGTGCGAAGCGCAGCACCTCACCGGCCAGCACCGGCAGGCAGTAGGTGAGGCCTTCGGGCAGTTGCAGCTGCCAGCGGTGCAGGGCGATTTCGCCATCCAGCGCCCAGTAGCCAGCCACGGCGCCTTCGCGCGGGGCGAACGGCAGCGCCAGCAGGGCATCGGCAAGGGGTTCGGCGGCGGCGATGCGCTCAGCGGCGGAAAGGTCACGGCGGCGTTGCCGCAGGTCGTGGCGCAGGGCCTGGCGCGGGTCGGTCATGGCAGCGTGCGGCAAGGATCAGCCGTCATTGTGCCGCAAAGAACAAGGGCGACGCCCGAAGACGCCGCCCTTGCTGGAATATTGCATTCTCCGCAATGTCGATGCATGCGAAACGACCTTGAACCCGGGGGCTCAAGTGGGAACGCTGGAGAACCATCGGGCTTCCCGCTACAAGGCGGACCTGCACTCCCGGCGCTGTCGCGCTCCCGGTGTCGTTCTTAAGGGACAAGGCGAATGTTTGCACATGCCGTCGAGTACCGCAGAGAACGCGTGGCCATTATAGCCAGCACGCAGGATCTGGATAGGCCGTTCGTCGGCAACAGTCCGTGCCAATTCAGATATGAGAAGACGCGTTGTGCACGACCTTCAGGCGTTGCCGTCGATGGCGCGGTCCAGACGCCGGTTCAGGTCGGCCAGCGTCTGCTGCAGGGCCACCGCCTGGCGGGCGTTTTCGTCGCGCAGCAGCTGCAGTTCGTGGGCCAGGTTCAACGCGGCCAGCACGGCGACGCGATCGACCGCGGCCATGCGGTTGCTGCCGCGGATCTCGCGCATGCGCGCATCCAGCAGGCGCGCGGCGGCCATCAGGCTGTCGCGTTCATCGCCGCCGACGCCCACGGTGTATTCACGATCGAGGATGCGGACACTGACCGGTTCGGCGCTCATGTGTGCTGCTCCAGGGATTTGAGCCGGCTGATCATTGCTTCCACCCGCGAACGTGCCTGCTCATTCTTGGCCAGCAGCGTCGAGCGCTCGGCCACCAGCTGTTCCTGCTGGTGGCGCAGGCTGCGGTTCTCCTCGGCCAGGCGCTGGTTGCGTTCAAGCAACGCTTCCACGCGGGCGGCGAAGTCCTGCAGCTGGGCAAGGGGATCAGCGGGTTCCATACGGGCACGATAGGCAAGCCGGGTAAGGGCGGTCAAGCGTTGTCGCAGCAAGGCTGGACGGCTGCGGAGAGGATGCCGTCGGGTTGCTACACTACGGGGTCTCACGGGCGCGCGCGTGCGCGCCCCGGGTTTCCTTTCCGAACGAGCCGCACGATGACCGAACTTCCCTCCGTCGACGACGTTACCCGCGCCAGCCAGGAACTGGGCCTGGGCGCCACCGCTGCCGAGCTGCACGGCGCGCTGTGTGGCTGGCTGGCCGCCGGCGGCGCCCCCGGCAACGACTGGCCGGCGCGCGTGCTGGCCGACGACAGCCTGGCGCCGGTGGCTGCCGACAGCGTGCTGGCGCAGCTGCTGCAGGTCACCATCAAGCAGCTGGAAGACCGTGACTTCGCCTTCGAACTGCTGCTGACCGATAACGATGACGTGTCCGCGCAGGCCGATGCCATGTTCAGCTGGACCCGCTCGTTCCTGGGCGGCTTCGGTCTGGGCAGTGGTGGCAACCGGCCAGCCCTGTCCGAAGAGGGCGAGGAAGCGCTGACCGACATGGCCAGCCTGGCCCGCGCCTCCAGCGAGGATTTCGAGGCCGGCGGCGATGATGACGACGAAGCCCTGTCGGAGATCGAGGAATTCATCCGCGTGGCGGTGCTGCTGCTGCACGGTGACGTGGTGCTGGCCTCGCGCCATCGGCAGCGCCTGAACTGATGGACATCAAGCAGCGCACCGGCATCGCGGCCGGCGAATACAAGCGTCGCCGCCGCCAGCTGATGGACATGGCCGGCGAGGACGCGATCCTGGTACTGCCGGCCGCAGCCGAGAAGGTGCGCAGCCTCGATACCCATTATCCGTTCCGCCAGGATTCGGACTTCCAGTACCTGAGCGGCTTCCCGGAGCCGGAAGCGGTGCTGGTGCTGATTCCGGGCCGCCGCCACGGCGAGGCCATCCTGTTCTGCCGCGAGCGTGATGCCGAGCGCGAGGCCTGGGACGGCAGCCGCGCCGGCCAGGAAGGCGCGGTGGCGCAGTACGGCATGGACGATGCCTACCCGATCGACGATCTGGACGACATCCTGCCGGGCCTGCTGGAAGGGCGCTCGCGCGTCTACTACCACTTCGGCCGCGATGCCGACTTCGACCTGAAGCTGATCGGCTGGGTCAACCGCGTGCGTTCGCAGGTGCGCCACGGTGCGCAGCCACCGCATGAGTTTCTGGAGCTGGGCCACCTGCTGCACGAGCAGCGCCTGTTCAAGTCGGGTGCGGAAGTCGCGTTGATGCACCACGCCGCGCAGATCAGCGTGCGTGCGCATCTGGCTGCGATGCAGGTGGCCAAGGCGGGTATCCACGAATACGAACTGCAGGCCGAGCTGGAGCGTGTGTTCCGCGCCAACGATGCCGTGCCGGCGTACTGCAGCATCGTCGGTGCCGGCCGCAACGGCTGCATCCTGCATTACCGCGACAACAACGCGCGTTCGCGCGATGGTGAGCTGGTGCTGATCGATGCCGGTGCCGAATACCGCGGCTACGCCAGCGACATCACCCGCACCTTCCCGGTGAATGGCCGCTTCAGTGCCGAGCAGCGTGCACTGCACGACCTGGTCGGCGATGCACAGGCCGCTGCGTTGGCCCAGGCCAAGCCGGGCGTGCCGTATGAGGCTGGCCACCTGGCGGCGGTACAGACCCTGACCGAAGGCCTGCTGCGGCTGGGCCTGTTGAAGGGCACGCTGGAAAAGAACCTGTCCGAGGGCCTGTACCAGCGTTTCTACCGGCACAAGACCGGGCACTGGATCGGATTGGACGTGCACGATGTAGGCGATTACCGCCTCGCCGGTGATTCACGCCTGCTGGAGCCGGGCATGGCGTTCACCATCGAGCCGGGGCTGTACATCGGCGTGGACGACACGACGGTGGAGCCGCGCTGGCGCGGCATCGGCATCCGTACCGAGGACGACGTGCTCATTACCGATGACGGACATCGTGTGCTGACCGAAGGCCTGGCGCGCAGCGCCGACGAAATCGAAGCGGTGATGGCGGGGTAAGGGGTGTCCTGCAGGGCTTGCAGCCCTGCACCCGCGGTAGTGCCGGCCGCTGGCCGGCAACCTCAACAGCAACAGTGACAGCAACAGCAACAGCGGGCTATCCGTGGGATGGCGGGGCACTGTGGGTTTGCGGGGACGCCGTGAATCCGTCCGTGGAGGCTTGGTCGCCGCATCCATGCGGCTCACACCCCGCAAACCCACAGTACCCCGCCTTCGACAGGTTCACGGGGCTGTTGGTGGGTGCCGACCGTTGGTCGGCACATCTGTCAGACATCGAATGAATCATCCACGCATGGCGTGGATCTACTGGCAATTGCGGTTGTTGGAACGAACGACGATTGGTAGGTGTCGACCCTGGTCGACACAGAGCGAGCGCAGCGAGCGACCCGCTTCTGCTTTTCTTTTTTCTTTTCCGTGGTTGGACGCGGCAGGAAACTGTCAAAGGCTGGGCGGGGTGGGTTTGCAGGACCGTTGGCGCCATGGATGGCGCCATCGAGCCCCCATGGATGGGTTTACGGCGTGTCCTGCAAACCCACCCCGCCCGGCCAAGCGCGGCTTTTGATTCAACGGGCAACCACGAGGGGCTCAGCCGTTGGCCGCCGCAAACTCCGGCCGCGTCAGGTTGTCCGCCTCGCCCTCTGTGCACAGCACTTCGTCTTCGATGCGGATGCCGCCATACGGGCGGAAGAAGTCCACGCGCTCCCAGTTGATCGCGTCGCCATGGCCGGCGTCCTTCACTTCGTTCAACAGCATGTCGATGAAGTACAGGCCCGGTTCGATGGTCACCACCATGCCCGGTTCCAGCACGCGGGTCAGGCGCAGGTAAGGGTGGCCGGCCGGGCGTTCGATGCGGCCGCCTTCGTCGCTGGCCGCGAAACCCGCCACGTCGTGCACCTGCAAGCCGATCAGGTGGCCGATGCCGTGCGGGAAGAACGCGGCGCTGACGCCGGTCTCCAACGCGGTCTGCGGCGACACCTTGATCACGCCGAAGTCCTTCAGCACGCCCATCAGTGAAAGATGCGCGTCCACGTGCAGCTGCTTGTAGTCAAAGCCCGGCCGCACCGCTGCGCACATCTGCTGCTGGGCGGCGTCGACGGCGGCAATCATCGCGGCGAACTCGTCGTGGCCCTGTGCGGCGTAGGTGCGGGTGATGTCGCTGGCGTAGCCGTAGGCGCTGGCACCGGCATCGATCAGGAAGCTGCGCAGCGGCTGCGGCGCCTTGCGGCCCAGCTCGGTGTAATGCAGCACGGCGGCGTGTTCGTTCAACGCCACGATGTTGCCGTACGGCAGCTCGTTGGCATCCTGGCCCACGGCCTGGCAATAGGCCATGTGGATGCTGAACTCGTCGGCGCCGTTGCGGAACGCAGCTTCGGCGGCGCGGTGGCCGCGCACGCCCAGCACCTGCGCCTGGCGCATCAGCGCGATCTCATACGGCGTCTTGCTGCCGCGGTGCCATTCCAGGTAATTCACCACCGGCGCCGGGTTGTTCGGCACGTAGTTGCCCAGCGCGCTCTGTGGCTCGCCCAGGATCGCGCAGCGCGCCGGGTCGGCCGGCAGCAGGGCCAGCGCCTCTTCGGGCTTGCGGATGATGTGGATGTCGAAGTGCTCCACCCACCAGCCGCTGGGGGCGTCCGGCACCACGTGCCAGTAGTCGAAGGGCTGGTGGAAGATCACGGCCGGGCGCTTGCCCGGGTTGAACACGATCCAGCTGTTGGGCACGCGGGTCAGCGGCAGCCAGGCCTTGAACTGAGGATTGACCGCATACGGGTAGTCGCGGTCGTCGAACACCTGGTAGTGCAGGGTGCCGCTGGGCACCACCAGGTGATCGAAGCCACCGCGGGCCAGCGCCTGTTCGGCACGTCGGCACAGCACGGCCAGGTGGTCGGAATACAGGGCGCCGGGGTCTTGCTGGATCATTGCGGTGGCTCGACACGGAAAACGGCCCTAGATTCTGCCGCATACCGCGAAAAACCGCTGTGCCGGAACCGGCACTCAGGCCGTCGAAACCGGTCCCTCGTCGCTGTCCTCGCCCACCCACTGCCGCAGCAGCTGCCGATGCTCGCGTGACAGGGTGAGGAAGCGGAAGCCGGTCCAGCTCTGCCCGGGTACGTGCGCGGGCTCGCTCCATAGCAGATGCACGCCCACGTCGATGGCCTGCTGGCGGCCATCACCCAGTGGCAACGGGAAGCGCAGCTGGTACAGCGCATCCTCGCGCAGCGGCACGCTGGCCAGCATCAGCATGCCGGTTTCGGAGACATTGCCGAGGCGTCCGACCACGCACTCGCGCATCTGGTCGGTGACCGGCACCAGGTCCGAGACCTGGCGGCGCGGCGCGCGGCGGGTGTCCTGCGGCGGTACGGCTTTCATGCGGGGGTCTCCTGTGCGCGGCCCGTGGCCAGTGCACGCAGCGCACCGAGGCTGGCTTCCCAGGCACGGTCGACCAGCCGGCCCTTGTCTTCGGTGACCAGCTGCGCGCGCCCAGCACTGATCTGCCGTGCCAGCGTATCCAGGTCGGTATCGGTGATCTTCTGCCCGCGCGCATTGACGAACAACGCGTGGCCGGTCAGCAGGCTGTACCAGGACAGGCGCTGGCGGCGCAGCGTGCCAGCGCCCGTGTCGATGTCGAACCAGCTGCCGAACGGCAGCGTGGACAGCTGCTGGTAGGCCGCTTCTTCAGCACTGCTGCGCGGTGTGGCAGGCGCGGTGCCACTGTTCGTGCCGGCGTGCTCGCCCAGGCGCGCACGTGCCTTCAGGCGTGCGCTGAGCTCGGTACGCGAGGTGCTTTCATCCTCGCCGCCGGGCGTGGCCAGCCTGCGCGCGACGGCGGCGGCTTCCTCGGCGTGGTAGCCGACCTGCAGTAGTGCGGCCTCCACGTCCGCTGCCAGCGCGGTATCGGTGCCGCCAGGGGCGTCGATGGCCTGTGCGGTGATGGCAGCGATGCGCTCGGTCTGTTGCAGGCGCTCCTGCCACTGTGGCGAATCGTCGCCATGGCGCAGGCGGGTGAGGGTCAGTGCATCGGCCCAGGCCTGGCGCAGCAGGGTCTGCACGAAGCGCGGCGGCGACTGCGTGTCGCAGCACTGGTCGATCTGTGCGGTGGCCTGGCGGCGGGCCAGTTCCAATCGCTCCTTGCCGCGGGCGGCTTCCACATGGCGGCGCTCGGCCAGTTCGGCACGATGGGCCGCCGCGCGCTGGTGCTGCTGCACGTCTTCGTTGGCGGCGGCAAAGGCCTCCGGCGCACGTGCATCCTGCCCCAGCAGGCCCTGCACGCTCTGCGCCATGCGCTGCAGCAGCTGTGGGTCCACATCGTCATCGCCCAGCCAGTTGGCGCCGACTTCGGCGATCTGGTTGAGCAGCTCACGCGCAGGGTGTTCGTCGCGCACGAAGAAGCCCGGGTCGGCCATGGCCGCGCGTGCCAGGGGCACCTGCAGGCGCGCCAGCAGGGCGGCCGGCACCGGATCGGGACGCTGCTGCTGTTGCACCTGCTGCATCAGCATGCGCAGCAGGTCGAGGTTGTCACGGTCGTGGCTGCCCAGCTGGGCCTGCGTGCCATGCTCGCTGCGCAGTTGCGCCACCACGGCCGCCTGCAGGTCGGCTACGCCGGTGGCGGCGCTGGACTGCGCCTGCAGGCGTGCGAGAACCGCATCCACGGCCGCGCTCGGCACTGCATCGCGATCCGCAGGTGCTGCGCTGGCATGGCGTGCCTGCTGCAGCAGCGCATGCAGCGCGCTGCCCGTGGAGGTGGTCAGGCCCGGCGAGGCCGCGCCGGCTGTGCTGTCATCCTGGAAAGCGTCCTGCACCAGGCTCGACCAGGAGCCGGCCGGTGCCGATCCGTTCCAGCCGGTCAGTGGCGCGGCGGCACGCTTTGCCGGCTGCGTGGCGCGACCACCGCCCACCGACTGGGTGATGATCCGCCGGGTGCTCGATGAACGCGCCAGATAGGGGGTGTAGACCAGGCCGGGCAGCACGCCGTGCTGGGCCAACAGGGCATTGGCACGGTCGAGGATGTCGCCCAGGCGTTCCAGCACCTGGCGTTCGAAGCTGCGGTAGAGCGCCAGCTGAACGTCGACAGTGAGCGAATCCTGTTCGGCAATCCGGCGCAGCATGGCGCACAGTGCCTGCGGTGCCAGTGGCAGGGTGTCGGCCTCGAAGGCCGGTGCTGCCGCCAGTACGCCTAGGCGTTGGCCCAGCAAGTTGAGCGTGTTGGTCGAACGCAGCGTCTCCCGCCGCACCATCTCGGTCAGCAGCAGGTCGCGGTCCACTTCATGTTCATCGACCAGCGACAGCCCGAGCATGCCGGGCAGCGGCGGTGGCGTGGAACCGGGGCTGAGGTGGGCCATGGGTTCGCGCAGCCGTATCAGCGCATCGGCCACGGCGTCGAGCATACGGTCGGCGAAGTGGCCGGAGAACGCATGCAGCTGCCCACGCTGGGCCATCAGCTCGGCCTGCTGCTGCGGATTGCGTGCGCGATCGGCATCGTGCAGCAGGGTCTGCTCCAACGCTTCGACGGTCAGGATCAGCGGCGCGGCCAGCGTCTGTCGGCAGAGGCCGATCAACGCACCCAACAACTCGCGCACCCGCGGTGACAGGTTGCTGGCGGCGAGCCGGGCTTTGTCGGCGGAGGTGAGGGAAAAGACAGCTGACATCGGCAGGCGGTATCCGGATTCCCGCGGATCGATCTTGTGAATCTACCGTGTCGGCCGCAGTCGGCGCTACTTTAGGCTGAACGGGAATCGCATCCGCCCGGTATGGCCCTGATGTGCGGTACTGCCGGCCGCTGGCCGGCAGCGCTGTCTTTACCGGAGTGCCAGTGGCCGGCACTACCCTCTGCCAAGCGAAGATCACTCCTCCAGGAACAGGCTCACCACATCGTTGGTGAATCGGCGGCCCAGCTCGGTCGGCTGCACATGGCCATCGGTCATGTCCAGCCAGCCGCGCTGCACGGCCTCGGCCAGGGGAGCGTCCAGCACGCTGCGCGGCAGCCCCGTGCGCGACTCGAAATCGCGCAGGCCAAAACCTTCGTGCAGGCGCAGCAGGTTGAGCATGTATTCGAACGGCAGGCGCTCCGGCGCGATCACGTCGTCGCCGCCCAACGAGGCGGGCGTGCCGGCGCTGTCCAGGTAGGCCTGCGGGTGCTTCAGCTTCCAACGCCGCAGCACATGCTGCTCGGCGCCGGAACTGATCTTGCCGTGCGCGCCGGCACCGATGCCCAGGTAGTCGCCGAAGCGCCAGTAGTTCAGGTTGTGCGCGCTCTGCCGGCCGGGGCGCGCATAGGCGCTGACCTCGTACTGGCCGAAACCGGCCTGTGCCAGCAATGCCTGGCAGTGTTCCTGCATGTCCCAGGCGTTGTCTTCGTCGGGAATGCCCTGCGGCGGCCGCGCGAAGAACACCGTGTTCGGTTCCAGGGTCAGCTGGTAGTGGGAGATGTGTGCCGGCTGCAGCGCGAACGCGCGTTCCAGGTCGGCCTCGGCACCGGCCAGGGTCTGTTCCGGCAGCGCATACATCAGGTCGATGTTGACGTTGTCGTAGCCCGCGTCCTGCGCCATCTTTACCGCGCGCTCGGCTTCGCCACTGTCGTGGATGCGGCCCAGGCGCTTGAGCATCGCATCGTCGAAACTCTGGATGCCGAAGCTGAGGCGGTTGACGCCTGCCGCGCGGTAGCGGTCGAAGCGGCCATGCTCGGCGGTGCCCGGGTTGGTTTCCAGGGTGATTTCGGCGTTGGGGGCAAAGCGCAGGCGCGCGCTGGCCTGCTGCAGGAAGCGGTCGATCGCCTCCGGCGGGAACAGGCTGGGCGTGCCGCCACCGAAGAACACGCTGTGCACCACCCGGCCCCAGACCAGCGGCAGGTCCTGGTCGAGGTCGCGCAGCAGCGCATCGATATAAGCGTCGAACGGCAGCTCGCCCTTGGCCTGGTGCGAATTGAAATCGCAGTACGGGCATTTGCGCACGCACCACGGCAGGTGCACGTACAACGACAGCGGTGGCGGCACCAGCCGCGGCGGGTTGTCGTGGTCGGCGGAGCAGGCTTCGCCGGGCAGGTGGTTGCAGTGGTCGTGGGCGTGCGGCATGGGCTTCTTCGGTAGTGCCGGCCGCTGGCCGGCTTCCCTGGGTCGATCGGGTGGCGTCAGTACAGCGTCGCCAGTTGCTGCTTGAGCTGCTGCAGGGCAATGGCGCGGTGGCTGATGGCGTTCTTCAGTGCCGGCTCCATTTCCGCGGCGGTCAGGCCATGGGTGGTGTCCAGGAATACCGGGTTGTAGCCGAAACCATTGGTGCCGCGCAGTTCGCGGATGATCTGCCCTTCCCAGCGGCCTTCGCAGATCAACGGCTGCGGGTCGGTGGCGTGGCGCAGCAGCACGATCACCGCATAGAAGCGGGCGCTGCGCTGGCCATCGGGAATGTCGGCCATCGCGTCCAGCAGCTTGGCATTGTTGGCCGCAGCATTGGTCGGGTGGCCGGCATAGCGTGCGCTGTACAGGCCCGGCGCACCGCCGAGGGCATCGACGATCAGGCCCGAATCATCGGCCAGCGCCGGCAGGCCGGTCGCTTCGCAGGCCGCGCGTGCCTTCAGCAGCGCGTTCTCGACGAAGGTCAGGCCGGTCTCTTCCACATCGCCCAGGCCCAGTTCGGCGGCCGAGGTGATCTGCAGCGGCAGATCGGCAAGGATCTCCTGCATCTCCACCAGCTTGCCGGCGTTGTGGCTGGCCAGTACCAGTTTCTTCATTGACGGGGCTCCAGCAGGTCCCAGGTGTTGCCATACAGATCGCGGAATACCGCAACCGTTGCATAGGGTTCTTCGCGCGGCGCTTCCAGGAACTCGACGCCGGCGGCGACCATCGCCGCGTGGTCGCGGCCGAAGTCGTCGGTGTTGAGGAAGAAGCCGACGCGGCCGCCGGTCTGGTTGCCGATGCGGCTGCGCTGTTCCTCGTCGCTGGCGCGGGCCAGCAGCAGGGCGGCGGCGCTGCCGTCTGTCGGGCCGACCACCACCCAGCGCTTGTGGCCCTGGTCGATGTCCTCCAACAGTGCGAAGCCGAGCTTGCCGGTGTACCAGGCAATGGCTTCGTCATAGTCGGCCACCACCAGGGTGGTCAGGGCGATGCGGCGGTTCATGCCGACAGCGCCGCCTGCTGCGCGGCCAGCAGCTCGGCCACGCCCTTCTCGGCCAAGCCCAGCAGCGCGTCCAGTTCATCGCGACGGAAGGCGTGGCCTTCGGCGGTGCCCTGCAGCTCGATGAAGCCGCCACCGTCGTTCATCACCACGTTCATGTCGGTGTCGCAGTCGCTGTCTTCGGCGTAGTCCAGGTCCAGCACCGGGGTGCCGCGGTACACGCCCACCGACACGGCAGCCACTGCGCCCAGGACCGGGTTGCGCTTGATGTCGCCACGCTTCATCAGCACGTTCACCGCATCGACCAGGGCCACGTAGGCGCCGGTGATGGCGGCGGTGCGGGTGCCACCGTCGGCCTGCAGCACGTCGCAGTCGAGGGTGATGGTGCGTTCGCCCAGCGCATTGCGGTCCACGCAGGCACGCAGGCTGCGGCCGATCAGGCGCTGGATCTCCAGCGTGCGGCCGCCCTGCTTGCCACGGGCCGCTTCGCGGTCGCTGCGGGTATGGGTGGCGCGCGGCAGCATGCCGTACTCGGCGGTGACCCAGCCTTCGCCCTTGCCGCGCAGGAAGCCCGGCACGCGGTTCTCGACGCTGGCGGTGCACAGCACACGGGTTTCACCGAAGCACACCAGCACCGAACCTTCGGCGTGGCGGGTGAAGCCGCGTTGGATGACGACCGGGCGGAGCTGGTCGGGCTGGCGGCCGCTGGGGCGGGAATCGGACATGGTGCGGGTTCCGTAATGGCAAGGGAGTACGCCGCCACGCCCGCGGCCTTCACGGGGCGGGCAAGGGGGCTCTGGTGAGGGCGCTAGGGTACCATTCCCCCTTTGCACGCACCGGACACAATCCATGATTCGAAGCATGACCGCCTATGCCGGCGGCGAGCGGGTCACCCCGTGGGGCACGTTGGGCTGCGAGCTGCGCTCGGTCAACCACCGTTTCCTGGAGGTCGGCACCCGCCTGCCCGAGGAACTGCGGGCGCTCGAACCGCAGCTGCGCGAGCGCATCGCCGCGCGCCTGAGCCGTGGCAAGCTGGATCTGGTGATGCGCCTGCGCGCGCCGGAAGCGGCGGCCAACCTGCAGGTGGACGAGGCCCTGCTGGGCCAGCTGGGCCGCCTGGCGCACCGCCTGACCTCCGATTTCCCCAACCTGCAGGTCAGCTTCACCGACCTGCTGCAGCTGCCGGGCGTGACCCGTGGCGAGGCCACCGATGCCGCCGCTCTCCAGGCCGAGGCACTGGCGCTGCTGGACCAGGTGCTGGAAGGTTTCGTCGAGGCCCGTGAGCGCGAAGGCGGCAAGTTGTCGGCGGCTATCAGTGAGCGCGTGGACGGCATCGAACGCATCGCCACCGAAGTGCGCACGCTGATTCCGGCCATTCGCGACGGCCAGCGCAGCAAGCTGGCCGCACGCCTGGCCGACCTGCCGCACCCGGTCGACCCCGGCCGCGCCGAGCAGGAACTGGTGCTGTGGCTGCAGAAGCTGGACGTGGATGAAGAGCTGGACCGCCTCGGCAGCCACATCGTCGAGATCCGCCGTGTGCTCAAGCAGCGCGAGCCGGTCGGCCGCCGCCTGGACTTCCTGCTGCAGGAGTTCAACCGCGAAGCCAACACGCTGGGCTCGAAGTCGGTGGACAGCCGCACGTCCAATGCCGCGGTGGAGCTGAAGGTGCTGATCGACCAGATCCGCGAGCAGGTGCAGAACATCGAATGATGTTGCATCCAGCGATACAGCAGGGGCGCCTTCGGGCGCCCTTGTCGTTCCAGCGCATCAGCGCACGCTGACGCCCGGTGTTGCAGCGCTCAAGCGGCCGATCACGGCCGCCTGGACGAACCCTGCGTCGTGGAAACAGGCCAGCACCGCGTCCACCGCTTCCGGGGCACAGGACACCAGCAGGCCGCCACTGGTCTGCGGATCTGTCAGCAGCGGCTGCCAATGTGCTGGCAAGCCCTCGGCGAAGCGCACCTCGGTGCCATAGGAAGCCCAGTTGCGGTGGGAGGCGCCGGTCACGCAGCCACGCTGCAGCAGCTCCAGTGCCTGCGGCAGCAGCGGCACCTGTGCACTGTCCACCTCGGCGGCAACGCCACTGGCACGGCACACTTCCAGCAGGTGGCCGAGCAGGCCGAAACCGGTCACGTCGGTCATGGCATGCACGCCGTCCAGCGCGGCCAGCGGCACGCCCACGGTGTTAAGTCGGGTGGTCGACGCGATCATCTGCCGGTAGCCGTCGGCATCCAGCACTTCTTTTTTCAGTGCTGACGAATACACGCCCACGCCCAGCGGCTTGCCCAGCACCAGCACATCGCCGGCGCGGGCATCGGCATTGCGCTTGAGCCGCTGCGGATCGAGCACGCCGATCGCGGCAAGGCCATAGATCGGTTCCACCGAATCGATGCTGTGGCCACCGGCCACCACGATGCCGGCATCGGCGCAGGCACGTTCGCCGCCCTGCAGGATGCCGCGGATGGTGTCCTGCGGCAGGCTGTTGATTGGCATGCCGACGATGGCCAGCGCGAACAGCGGGCGCGCGCCCATCGCGTACAGGTCCGACAACGCGTTGGTGGTGGCGATGCGGCCGAAATCGAACGGATCGTCGACGATCGGCATGAAGAAATCGGTGGTGGCGACAATCGCCTGGCGATCATCGAGGCGGTACACCGCGGCGTCGTCGCTGGTCTCGCGGCCAACCAGCAGTTCGGCCGGTGCCGGAAGTGCTGGAACGCCGCGCAGCAGTTCGCTCAGCACGCCCGGCGCGATCTTGCAGCCGCAGCCGCCGCCATGCGCGAGAGAGGTCAGTCGTTGCGGGGCATCGGCCGTTGAAGGGGCGGGGGACTGCGCGTGCGTGGCCATGCCGACATCTCCTGCGGAAACACGAATGGCGGAAGGCAGCAGGAGTCGAACCTACCAGGGAACGATCGACGCCCCCTACTGGGTTTGAAGCCCAGCCGCATGCCCGGATGCGCATGCCTTCCGAAAGTACGGCGGTAGCGGTGGGCTCAGTCGCGGGCTGCGTTCCACTGCAGGTCGCCACGCGGCCGATGCTGGTCACCGACGCGTCGAGTGTAGCCAACGCGGTTGAAGAACTCCAAGATCTGGATGCTGCGCTTGCGGCCCAGGCCGATGGCATCGCGGAAGGTGGCCGCATCCACCGTGCCGCTGGCCTGTGACAGCTGCGCGACGATCGCGGCGAGTTCGGCAATGCGTGCGGGTGCATAGAACAGGTCCGGCACCACCTGGAACAGCTCGCCACGTGCGGTGGCGCGGCGCAGGACGGCGCGGATCTCGTCTTCGGCCATTCCGATCTCCGCGGACAGGGTGCGCACCCACGGTGGATCGAAGCCCCCGGCGTGCAGTTGCGGCAGCACGCGTTCCAGCAGCAGACGCTCGCGTTCCGGTGGCGCATGGTCATGGCCGGGCAGGCGCCACCAGGCACCCACGCGTTGCACACTGCCGTCGTCCAGTAGCTCCTGCAGCAGGGCATTCCAGAGGCTCGCTGCAAGCGAGGGCAGGGTGCTGCGCTGCAGGCGGCCGCTGTCGACACCGGGTTCGTCGGGGCGTCGCTCATGCCAACTGCGCAGTGAGGTGACTACCTGCTCGCGCAGCAGCTGCCAGTGCGAGGCGAGGATGACCACCGTGTCTTCGCGGGTGATGACGCGCTGTGCGCCTGCGGGAAGAACGATCCGGTCGGCGGCGCGCCGGCAGTAGCGCTGCAGCGCGGCCATGGCAACACCGAAGGGCGCCTGCTGCAACAGTGGGCCGATTCCCGCACCCGCGGCCAGTTGCTCCAGTGCTCCCAGCCATGCGAGCCGTGCAGGACTGCGTCGGCGCCGCTGTGGCGGGTCCGGATCGAGCACGAGGCCGCCGCCCAGCGTGTGGGTGGCCGCTGAATCGCGGGCAATGAAGCGGTCGCCACACATCGCGCAGACCGGAGCATCGAACACCAGCTGCACCAACTGCCCATCACCGTGGTCATGGTTCTCCAGCAGCACCACATGGGCCTGCCGGTGCATCGTGCCCCAGTGGATATGCAGCGGTGCCCAGTCGCGCAACGGTGCGGCCAACGCGGACAGCCGCAACCGCACATCAACGCGGGTGGTGGCCAGCAGTGCGCGTGCGTCGGCGATCCAGTCACCGCGGCGGATGTCATCACGGGCGATGGCCGCCAGGTTCAGCGCGCAGCGCTGCCCGGCCATCGCGTGGTCACTGGCCTGGTTCTGCGCGTGGATGCTGCGTATGCGCACTTCAGTGGCGGCCGGCATCAGCTGCAGATGCTCACCCACCGCGGCGATGCCGCCGTGCACTGCGCCGGTCACCAGCGTGCCGTGGCCGGCCAGCGAGAACACGCGGTCCACCGGCATGCGGAACAGCTCGCTGCGCAGTTCGGCCTGGCGCGTGCTGGCGTCGTCCGCCGCCCAAGCGTGCAGCTGGGTACGCAGCGCGTTGGTGCCAGCATCGTCGGGTGCGGTGCTGTTGCAGGTGAACACAGGGGAATCCTGCAGCGGCGTGCCGGCCAGCAGGGCAGCGACCTCGATCTCGACCCGGGCCAGGCGCGCCGCATCCACACGGTCGATCTTGGTGAGCGCCACCGCACCGCGGTCCACGCCCAGCAGTTGCAGGATGGCCAGATGCTCGCGGGTCTGTGGCATCACGCCGTCGTCGGCAGCGATCACCAGCAGGGCGACATCGATACCCGTGGCGCCGGCCACCATCGTGTGCACGAAGCGCTCATGGCCCGGAACGTCGACGAAGCCCAGCGTCGCGGCCGGACCTTCGACGTCCCCGCTTTCCACCGGGACATAGGCGTAGCCCAGTTCGATCGATATGCCGCGCGTACGCTCTTCCCGCAGGCGATCGGTTTCGATGCCGGTCAGTGCGCGTACCAAGCTTGTTTTGCCATGGTCGATATGCCCGGCGGTGCCGACGATCATGCCTGCAGCATGCTCCATTGGGCCAAGAAGGCCGCTTCGTCGGCGGGTTCCAGGCAGCGCAAGTCCAGCCACAACGCGTCATCGGCAATGCGGCCCAGCACCGGGCGCGGTAGCTGACGCAAGCGCTTGGCCAGGCGATCCAGTCCGCCCCGGCGTGCGCTGGCAATGCGCAGTCCGGCGCTGGCAAGCTGCGCCTGTGGCTGCGCGCCGCTGCCGATCTGGCTGTGCATCGAAGCAGGCTCGAGGGTGTAGTCCGCCGCCAGCGAGGCACGCATCGGCTGCAGCAGGCGCTGGGCCTGCGCATCGATATGCTCCTGCGTGCGCGAGAGCGTGCGTAGTGTCGGCAGCCGCTGTGCCAGCAGCTCGGGTTCGCGGTACAGGGCCAGCACCGCTTCCAGTGCGGCCAGGCCCATCTTGTCCATGCGCAGTGCCCGCTTCAGCGGGTTGCGGTTGATCCGTGCAATCAGGTCGGCGCGGCCGGCGATGATCCCGGCCTGGGGCCCGCCCAGCAGTTTGTCGCCACTGAACGAAACCAGATCGGCGCCGGCCGCCAGTGCTTCCTGCACGGTGGGCTCGTGCGGCAGGCCGAAGGCCGCCAGCTCGCACAGGCTGCCACTGCCCAGGTCCACCACCAGCGGCAGGCCATGTTCGTGCGCGATCGCAGCCATTGCCGCAGTGTCGACCTTGGCAGTGAATCCGGTGATCGCGTAGTTGCTGGCATGCACCTCCATCAGCAGCGCTGTGCGCGCGCCGATGGCGTTGGTGAAGTCGGCCGGATGGGTACGGTTGGTGGTACCCACTTCCAGCAGCCGCGCGCCCGCGCTGCGCATCACATCGGGGATGCGGAAGGCACCGCCGATCTCCACCAGTTCGCCGCGCGACACCACCACCTCGCGGCGGTTGGCCAGGCTGTTGAGCAGCAGCAGGACCGCCGCCGCATTGTTGTTGACCACGGTGGCGGCTTCGGCGCCGGTCAGTTCGCAGATCAATGCCTGCACCCGCGCATCGCGGTCACCGCGACGGCCACGGATGACGTCGAACTCAAGATCCACCGGCGCGGTCATCGCGCGGGTGACGGCCTGCACCGCAGCCTCGGGCAGCAATGCGCGACCCAGGTTGGTATGCAGTACGGTGCCGGTCAGGTTGAACATCGGTTGCAGGTCCAGCCGTGCATCGGCTGCCAGTGCGGCCTCGACTGCCGTCGCCAGCGCCGGGCCGTCGACCGCTTCCTGCAGCTGCGCGGTCGACAACTGACCGGCGCTGATACGGTCGCGCAGCACCTGCAGGTGCGAACGCAGCAGCTGGGTGATGCGGCTTCGACCGTGGCCTTCGATCAGTGGCGCCAGTGCAGGCAGGCGCAGCACCCGGTCCAGCGAGGGCAGGGCGGCGGCCGATGCCGGGGCGGGGGGCATGGCTGTCATCGCCTCAATCGCCGTCGGATTGCCATAGCAGCGGATTCTGGCTGGCACGCGCATAGCCTTCCTCGGCCAGCAGCAGATCCAGCGCCAGCGTGCCGAGGTCATCGGCCACCGGCTCCAGTGACGGGTCTTTCTCCAGATACAGGATCTTGCGATAGCTGTGGCAGTGGTCGCAGGTCTCGGCACGCACCGCGCTCTCGCGCACCGCCTCGCCGCTGTCGCCGTCCACATCGGCCAGGGCGCGATAGGCGATGTCCTTGCCGGCGGCACCACACTGGCTGCACTGCACGCGCACGTAGTGCCACTGGCAGGCGCACAGCGAGCACGACAGGTAACGGTAGGATGCATAGGGTGGGCGTGCCTGCACCACGCTGGTCACCGGCAACGTGCCGCACAGCGGGCACAGCCCTGGCGCATCAGCCAGCGGCTTCAGGTCGGTAGGGCGGAAGCTGGCTGCGAGCACCGCCCAGTAAACCTGCAGTGCGTTCATCACCAGCAGTGCAGCGACCGCATCCACCGATGGCGCGTCATCACGCTCCAGCACGGCATGGGCCTGCGCATCCAGCCAGGCATCGTCGGCCGCGGCGACGCGATGCAGCTCCTGGCGGGTTTCCACCGGAAGCCCGGCCTCGTCGGCACAGTGCTGGCACAGCGTGCGCAGCCAGTCGCGCCAGCATCCATCCAGCTGAAGCGTGTTGGCCGGCCGCAACGGCATGCCGGCACCGGCCGCCGCACTCGACTGCTGCGCACGTGCCTGCCATTGCAGTGCCTCGCGCTGTTGCGGTGTCAGCCCGTCCAGCAGCGCCTGCTGTGCATCGGCCAACGCCGCCAGCAGCTGCAGGTAGCCGCCGATGGCACTGTGCGCGGCCAGGCTGCGCAGGCGCGTCGCGCGCTCAGCGAACAGTGATGTGACATCGGGCAGGATGATGCGCGGAACATCGCGCGAGGCGAGCGTCTCGATCTCACCGGGTTCAAGGATGCGTTGCGCCATGCAGGGCCAGCCAGAAGAACCAGGCTCCATCCTCGCCGTTGTCAGTGCTGGCGTCCAGCGTGTTGCCGGCCATTTGAAAGGTTGGGGTCAGATCCGTTTTCCACAGGAAAACGGATCTGACCCCATCGGTTGGTTGAAAGTGGATCCCGAGCGTTGGTCGGGATTCGATCAGTGCCGACCAACGGTCGGCACCCACCGACAGATCGCGGCCAACTGTCGAGGGCGGGGTGGAGCCGGTTGCGGGGGCGTGAGCCGCATGGGCCCGAGGCATGCTTCGGGCGGGTTGGGCAGGACGCCCAACCCCGGTCTTGCCGTGTGCGCAGGACAGCGCACACGAGCAAGCGGCGACCGAGCTTACATGGGTGAGGGCGCTTTGCTTGCGAAGCACTGCTTCGCAAGCGCCCGAACGCACAGCCGCCAGCGGCTGGGCCGGGCCCCGGAGGGGTACTTGCAGCGTCCCCCGCAACCGGATCCACCCCGCCATCCCACGGATAGCCGCTGTTGCTGTTGCCTTGGCTTGAAGTGGGTGCAGGGCCGCAGGCCCTGCCGCTACCCCTCTTCCCGACGTCCGCGCAGGATGTCCCGGAACCACTGCCGGTGATGCTTGTACGCCCACCCATAGGTCACCTTGCCCTGGGTCATCGCCCGCACCGACCCCTTGATCCAGATCGCCGCATAGATGTGCACCACGATCGCGCAGATCAGCACCCAGCCGAACAGCGCATGGGCCAGCACCGAGAAGCGGATCACCCCGATCGGGAAGAAGTGGCTGAAATACTGCCGCCAGATCACGAAGCCGGTCAGCAGCAGCGCCGACAGGCAGCCGATGATGGCCCAGAACAGCAGCTTCTGGCCCGCATTGAAGCGGCCCACCGGCGGCAACTTCTCATCCTCGTTGCGCAGCACATCGCGCATGCCGCGCATCCACGCGCGATCGTCAGCGGTCGGCAGATTGTCGCGCCACATGCGGAACGCCAGCATTGCAAAGCCCACCACCATGGCCAAGCCGATGAACGGATGCAGGATGCGCGTCCACGGTCCACCGCCGAACAGCTGGGTCAGCGGAAACAGGGCAGGGTGGAACAGGGCCAACCCTGACAAGGCGGTCAGCACGAAGCAGATCGCCACGATCCAGTGGTTGATGCGGGTCGGCGCGCGGTAGCGGATGATCTGGCGCGGGTGCGGGGCGTACTTCATGGCCGCTGCTCCTCTTCGATCTTCTTCGCCTCGTGCTCGGCTTCCTCTTCTTCCTCGTCATTGACCGTATTGCGGCCGATGCCGATGTAATGCAGGAAGCCGGCGAAGGCGGTGGCGGCGATCGCCAGCACGCCCAGCGGCTTGGCCACGCCCTTCCAGACCTCCACCATCGGGCTGATGCGTGGGTCCTTGGGCAGATCGGCGTACAGCTCGGGCTTGTCCACATGCTGCAGCACGTACATCACGTGGGTGCCGCCGACGCCCTGCGGATCGTACAGGCCAGCATTCTCGTAGCCGCGCGATTTCAGGTCTTCCACGCGTCCGGCCGCGTGCTCGGTCATCGCCTGCTTGCTGCCGAAGGTGATCGCGCCGGTCGGGCAGGTCTTCACGCAGGCCGGTTCCTGGCCCGCCGCCACCCGGTCCGAACACAGCGTGCACTTGTAGGCCTTGTGGTCCTTCTTGGAGATGCGCGGCACGTCGAACGGACAACCGGTCACGCAGTAGCCGCAGCCGATGCAGTTCTCTTCCTGGAAGTCGACGATGCCGTTGGCGTACTGGATGATGGCACCGGGCGACGGGCAGGCCTTCAGGCAGCCCGGATCGCTGCAGTGCATGCAGCCTTCCTTGCGGATCAGCCACTCCAGCTTGCCCTTCTCGTCCTCGTACTCGCGGAATTTCATCACCGTCCACGACTGTTCGCTCAGGTCGGGTGGGTTGTCGTAGCTGCCAACGCAGCTACCGACCTCGTCGCGCAGATCGTTCCACTCCATGCAGGCGACCTGGCAGGCCTTGCAGCCGATGCACTTGCTCACATCGATCAGCTTGGCGACCTGGCCGGTGTGCGCACCACGCGCCTCCGGCGAGGGCGTGGTGGTGGCCGAGCGGCGGATGATGTCCAGCGATTGCAGTGACATGGCGTGTCTCCTACACCTTCTCGACCTTGACCAGGATGCACTTCGATTCGGGCGTCTGCGAGTTGCCGTCACCGATGGCGTTGGTCAGCGTATTGGCGATGTATCCGGGCTTGGCCGCACCGAGGAAGCCCCAGTGGATCGGCACGCCCACCTGGTGCACGGTCCGGCCATCGATCTGCAGGGCCTTGATGCGCTTGGTCACCATGGCGACCGCTTCGATGTGGCCGCGCTTGGAACTGACCCGCACGCGGCTGCCGTTGTTGATGCCCAGCTCGTCGGCCAACGCCGCGCCGATCTCGACGAACTGCTCGGGCTGGATGATGGCGTTGAGCTTGCCGTGCTTGGTCCAGAAGTGGAAATGCTCGGTCAGGCGGTAGGTGGTGGCCACATGCGGGAACTCGTCCGGCGAACCGATCTGTGCACGATCGCTGGCGAATACGCGCGCTGCCGGGTTGTTCAGCGTCAGTGCCTGGCCGGGGCTGAGCGGGTTGCTGCGCAGCGGGGTATCGAACGGTTCGTAGTGCTCCGGGAACGGGCCTTCGGCCATGCCGGCCTTGGCGAAGAAGCGGGCGATGCCTTCCGGGTTCATGATGAACGGGCCCATGCCACCGGCAGGATCTTCGTCGGCCTTGAAGTCCGGCACGTCCACGTTGCCCCAGTTCTTCCCGTTCCAGGCCAGCAGCGTGCGGCGCGGATCGAACGGTTGGCCGGCCACGTCGCACGAGGCGCGGTTGTACATCACGCGGCGGTTGGCCGGCCACGCCCAGGCCCAGCCCAGCGTGTTGCCGATGCCGGTGGGGTCGCTGTTGTCACGCCGCGCCATCATGTTGCCGGTCGGGCCCCAGGCACCGATGTAGATCCAGCAGCCGCAGGCGGTGCTGCCGTCGTCGCGCAGGTCGCCGAATGCGGCCAGCTGCTCGCCGGCCTTGCGCACCAGCCTGGTCGGGTCCTTCGGATCGAACACGTCGGCCAGCGCCTTGCCGTTGTATTCCATCGCCAGTTCTTCGGGCGTGGGTACCTCAGGGTTGGCGTAGTTCCAAGCCAGGTCGCGCACCGGCTCCCACCACGCACCGCCGTCCTTCTCGTACAACGCTTTGATGCGATGGAACAGCTCGGACATGATCTCGATGTCGCTGCGTGCTTCGCCCGGTGGGTTGGCCCCCTTCCAGTGCCACTGCAGCCAGCGCGAGGAATTCACCACCGCGCCGTTCTCCTCGGCGAAGGAAGTGGTGGGCAGGCGGAACACTTCGGTCTGGATCGTGCTCGGGTCGACGTCGTTCAGTGCGCCGTGGTTCTGCCAGAAGGCGATGGTCTCGGTTTCCAGCGGGTCCATGCTGACCATGAACTTCAGCTTGGAGAACGCACTGATCAGCTTGCCCTTGTTCGGCGCCGAGGCCAGGGGGTTGAAGCCCTGGCAGATGTAGCCATGGATCTTGCCCTCGTTCATCAGCTCGTACGCCTGCAGCATGTCGTACGGCTTGTCCAGCTTGGGCAGGTAATCAAAGCACCAGTTGTTGTCGGCGGTGGCAGCGTCGCCCCACCACGACTTCATCAGGCTGACGTGGAACTTCGGGTAGTTCTGCCAGAACGACATCTGGTTGGCGCGCAGCGGCTTCTGCGTGCGCTTGGCGATGTAGGCGTCGTAGTCCTGTTCGTCCTGTTTCGGCAGCGTCAGGTAGCCGGGCAGCAGGTCGGACATCAGGCCGATGTCGGTCAGGCCCTGGATGTTGGAGTGCCCGCGCAGCGCGTTCATGCCACCACCGGCCACGCCGATGTTGCCCAGCAGCAGCTGCACCATGGTGCCGGCACGCACGTTCTGCGCACCGATCGAGTGTTGCGTCCAGCCCAGCGCGTACAGGATGGTCATCGCCTTGTCCTTGACGGCGGTGGACGCGATCATGTCCCAGATCTGGCGGATGCTGTCGGCCGGCGTGCCGCAGATGCGTTCGACCATCTCCACGGTGTAGCGCGCGTAGTGCTGCTTGAGCAGGTTGTAGACGCAACGCGGGTCCTTCAGCGTCGGGTCGCTGCGCACGAAGCCATCGTCACCGTAGGCGTAGTCCCAGCTGGAGCGGTCGTAGCTGCGCTTCTCTTCGTTGTAGCCCGAATACAGGCCGTCCTTGAAGGCGAACTCGTCCTTCACCAGGAACGACATGTCGGTGTAGTTCAGCACGTACTCGTGCTGGATGCGGTCCTCGGTCAACAGGTAGTTGATCAGACCCCCCAGGAACACGATATCGGTACCGGTGCGGATCGGCGCGTACACGTCGGCCACCGCGGCCGAGCGGTTGAAGCGCGGATCGACCACGATCAGCCGGGCCTTGTTGTGTGCCTTGGCCTCGGTCACCCATTTGAACCCGCACGGGTGTGCCTCGGCGGCATTGCCACCCATGATCAGGATCAGGTCGGCATTCTTGATGTCGACCCAGTGATTCGTCATCGCACCACGGCCTAGCGTCGGGGCAAGACCTGCCACCGTCGGGCCGTGTCAGACACGTGCCTGGTTGTCGAATGCCAGCATGCCCAGGGAGCGGACGACCTTGTGGGTCAGCACCGCGGTTTCATTGCTGGTGGCCGAGGCCGCCAGCATGCCGGTGGTCAGCCAGCGGTTGACCGTCTGCCCGGCCTCGTTCTTCTGCACGAAGTTGGCGTCGCGGTCTTCCTTCATCAGCCGCGCGATGCGATCCAGCGCATCGTCCCAGCTCAGCCGCTTCCACTCGTTCGAGCCCGGTGCCCGGTACTCGGGGTAGAGCAGGCGCGACTTGCTGTGGATGATGTCGGCCAGGCCGGCACCCTTCGGGCACAGCGTGCCGCGGTTGACCGGATGGTCCGGGTCGCCCTCGATATGGAAGATGCTCGGCTCGGCGTTCTTGGCGCCATCGCCGAGGCTGTACATCAGGATGCCGCAGGCCACCGAACAGTAGGTACAGGTGTTGCGGGTCTCGGTCGCGCGGGTCAGCTTGTATTGCCTGACCTCCGCGAGCGCGATGCCGGGCGCGAAGCCCATCAGTGCCAGGCTGGAGCCGACCAGGGTTGTCCCGGTCACTTTCAGGAACTGGCGGCGGCTCATCGATGGCATGCCGTTCTCCTGGGATGGCGGGGAGGCGCAGGCCTCCGGGCTGTCGTTGGGTACGGCCCGGTTATAGCACAGGCACCCGCATACCCATGTGGCACAAGGCCCGGCGCCTGCCGGGCAGGCGCGCAAACGGGCGCCTCTGGTAAAGTTGCGTGCCCGCACCCCGGGGAAGCGTCTGCCGGGCCTGGTTCCAGGATGTTCCGCGCAGCCCCCGCCGTCCTGGCGCGATCCGCCGCGCCGGACCTGGAACACCGAGGAAAAAAGTTTGCGAAATCAACCCGTTGGATCCCCCGCATGAGCGCCCCGTCGAAACCGTCGGACACCGTTGCGCGCGGCACGCTGTACATCGTGGCCGCCCCGTCTGGCGCCGGCAAGAGCAGCATCGTCAATGCCACCCTGGCGCGTGACCCGCAGATCGCCCTGTCGATTTCCTTCACCTCGCGCGCAATGCGCCCCGGTGAGGTGAATGGCCAGCACTACCACTTCGTCAGTGCCGAGAAGTTCGAGCAGATGATCGCCGCCGGCGACTTCTTCGAACACGCCTGGGTGCACGGCGACTGGAAGGGCACGGCCCGCCAATCGGTGGAGCCGCAGCTGGCCGCCGGCCAGGACGTGCTGCTGGAGATCGACTGGCAGGGCGCGCAGCAGGTGCGCCAGCTGGTGCCGGGCACGGTCACCGTGTTCATCCTGCCGCCGTCCAAGCAGGCCCTGCAGGACCGCATGCGCAAGCGCGGCCAGGACAGCGAAGCCGTCATCGCCCAGCGCCTGGGCGCGGCCCGGGACGAGATGCTGCACTTCAACGAGTTCGACTACGTCATCGTCAACGAGGTGTTCGACACTGCCGTGGACGAGCTGTGCGCCATCTTCACCGCCAGCCGCCTGCGACGGGAGGCCCAGAAGGTCCGCCACGCCAGCCTGATCCAGGCGTTGCTGACCCCCGATCCGGGTGCAACTGACTGATTCCAAAAGAATCGGGTGGGGGTTGGCTTGATTTTGTCCAGCTCCTGCCAGTACACTCCGTCCCCTTTCCCTCATTCGACTGAGCGGCCGACCGGTCGCCGGGAGCCCGTATGGCCCGCATCACCGTAGAAGATTGCCTGGAAGTCGTTAACAACCGTTTCGAACTGGTCATGATGGCATCCAAGCGTGCCCGCCAGCTCGCCAACGGCGTGCAGGCCACGCTGGACAACAGCGAGACCGAGGACAAGCCGACCGTGCTGGCGCTGCGCGAAATCGCCGCCCGCAAGATCGACAACGCGCTGATCGACGAAGTCGAGAAGGCCGAGCGTGAGCGCGCCGAGCGCGAAGCGCTGGAGTGGGCCGCCGCCGAAGTGGTCGCCGACGAAGACATGTCCAAGAACGACGATTGATCGCATCGATCAACGTCGTTGCTGGATCGCCGAACAGCCCGCCCCGTGCGGGCTGTTTCGCATTCAGGATTTGCCGTAAACGTCGCGCTGGAATAGGCTTCGGGCATGAACCCAGGCCCCACTGCCAAGGTCGCCGCAGCCCCCGCTGCCGCCGTACCCGACTACGTCCTCCAGCTTGAACGCGCCGCCCATTACCTGCCGCCGGAACAGCTGCCGCTGCTGCGCCGCGCCTGGGAAGTCGGAGCCGCCGCGCACGCCGGGCAGACGCGCAAGTCGGGCGAGCCCTATATCACCCATCCGGTGGCCGTGGCCCAGGTGCTGGCCGAGCTTGGCCTGGACGTGGAAGCGTTGATCGCGGCGATCCTGCACGACACCATCGAAGACACACCGCTGACCCGTGAGGCGCTGGCCGCCGAGTTCGGCGAAGCCGTGGCCGAGCTGGTCGACGGCGTGACCAAGCTGGACAAGCTGAAGTTCCGCGACCGCCAGGAAGCGGCCGCCGAGAGCTTCCGCAAGATGCTGCTGGCAATGTCGCGCGACCTGCGCGTGATCATGATCAAGCTGGCCGATCGCCTGCACAACATGCGCACGCTGGGCGCGCAGAGCCGCGAAGCGCGCGGCCGCATCGCCCGCGAGACGCTGGAGATCTACGCGCCCATCGCCCAGCGCCTGGGCATGAGCCTGGTCAAGAGCGAACTGCAGAACCTGGGCTTCAAGGCGCTGTATCCGTGGCGCCACGCGATCCTGGAAAAGCACATCCGCAGCCAGCCGGTGGTACGCCGTGAAGCGCTGGCACAGGTGGAAGTGCAGCTGTCGCAGCGGCTGGCGAAGGAAGGCATCGAGCATCGCCTGGTCAGCCGCATCAAGACGCCGTGGAGCATCTACAACAAGATGCGCGACGAGAACAAATCGTTCGACCAGGTGATGGACGTGTTCGGCTTCCGCCTGGTGGTGCGCAGCGTACCCAGCTGCTACCACGCGCTGGGTTCGGTGCATGCCACCTTCAAGCCGCTGGATGGCCGCTTCCGCGATTTCATCGCCATTCCCAAGGCCAACGGGTACCAGTCGCTGCACACCGTGCTGTTCGGGCCGTATGGCTCGCCGATCGAAGTGCAGATCCGCACCGAGGAAATGGACCTGATCGCCGAACGCGGTGTGGCCGCGCACTGGACCTACAAGTTCGGCGGCGATTCGCCCAACAGCGCACAGAGCCGTGCCCACGCGTGGATCGTCGAGCTGATCGACTCGCAGCGTGCCGCCGGGTCCTCGCTGGAGTTCCTCGACAACGTCAAGGTCGACCTGTTCCCGGACGAGGTCTACCTGTTCACGCCGAAGGGCAAGATCCTGGCCCTGCCGCGCAATTCCACCGCGCTCGATTTCGCCTACGCCGTGCATACCGACGTCGGCAACATGGCGGTGGCCTCCCGCGTGGACAAGAAACTGGTGCCGCTGCGCACCAAGCTGGTGTCGGGGCAGTCGGTGGAGATCATCACCGCACGCTCGGCCACGCCGAAACCGCAGTGGCTGGAATTCGTGGTCACCAGCAAGGCGCGCACTGCCATCCGCCACCAGCTCAAGCAGCTGGAGCACGAGGACGCCGTGCAGCTCGGCCACCGCATGCTCGACCGTGCGCTGGAGGCGATGGATTCGTCGCTGGAACGGTTGCCGAAGGGGCGCCTGGATGCGTTCCTGGCCGAGCATCGTTTCCCACGCCTGGAGGCGCTGCTGGCCGAGGTCGCACTGGGCAACTGGATGCCGACCCAGGCCGCGCAGGCGCTGATGGCCTACGCCGAACTGCGTGGCGGCCCGCATTCGCGCCACCACTCGCAGGAAAAGATCCTGATCAACGGCAGCGAGCGCGGCGTGGTCACCTTCGCCGGCTGCTGCCAGCCGATTCCCGGCGACGAGATCATGGGCTACCACACCGCCGGCAAGGGCATCGTGGTGCACCGCATGGACTGCCCGAACCTGGCCGAGCTGCGCAAGTCGCCCGAGCGCTGGGTGCCGATCGGCTGGGACACCACCGTTTCCGGCGACTACGACACTTCGCTGGTGGTGGAAGTAGAGAACGGCACCGGTGTGCTGGCGCAGCTGGCTGCTGCCATCGCGCAGAGCCATTCCAACATCGAGCGCGTGGACTACCTGGACCGCGACTTCAACGCCGCCGTGCTGGCGTTCAACATCCAGGTACGCGACCGCAACCACCTGGCCGAAGTGATGCGCCGCCTGCGCCGTCTGTCGGTCGTGCAGTCGGTACGCCGCCAGTAACGCGAACCCGGTAGTGCCGGCCGCTGGCCGGCAATTTCGCGGTGCTTCCGACGTTCATGAGGTTGCCGGCCAGCGGCCGGCACTACCGGAGCGGCGCGGTAGATCCACGCCATGCGTGGATGCACCCCCACCCGGTACAATCACCGCTCTGTTTTCCCCCAAGCACCGGAGCGACCCATGTCCCGCCAGATCATCAACACCGAAAAGGCCCCCGCTGCCATCGGCCCGTACTCGCAGGCCGTGCGCGCCGGCAACACCGTGTACTTCTCCGGCCAGATCCCGCTCGACCCGGCCACCGGCGACATCGTCGGCGCCGGTGACGTCGAAGCACAGGCCCGCCGCGCCTTCGACAACCTCAAGGCCGTGGCCGAAGCCGCCGGCGGCTCGCTGGACAAGGTCGTGCGCCTGGGCCTGTACCTGACCGACCTGGGCGAGTTCGCCAAGGTCAACGCGGTCATGCAGGACTACTTCCAGGCCCCGTACCCGGCCCGTTCCACCATCGAAGTCTCCGGCCTGCCGAAGGGCGCCAACTTCGAGGTCGACGCGGTGATGGTCATCGACTGACCGCCACGTGGCACGCAAGGCGGCGGTCACCCCGGTCCTGTCACCGTCCGGCGAAGCATCCCTGGCGATGCTCGCGGGCGTCGGTCCGGCCGTGGCCGCCAAACTGCAGGCGCGTGGCCTGGCCACCCTGCAGGATCTCTGGCTTCATCTGCCGTTGCGCTATGAAGACCGGACCCGGCTGACCCGCATCGAAGACCTGCGCAACGGCGTGCCGGCGCAGGTGGAAGGGCGGGTGGTCGCGGTCGAGCGCGGCATGCGCCACCGGCCGATGCTGAAAGTAGCGGTGGAAGACGAAGGGCAGGGCACCCTGGTGCTGCGCTTCTTCCATTTCCGCCAGCAGCAGGTCGGCCAGTTCGCGGTCGGCAACCGGCTGCGCTGCTTCGGCACGCCCAAGCCGGGCCACCTCGGCCTAGAAATCGTCCATCCCAGCTACCAGGTGCTGGGCCGCAACGACGATCCCGAACTCGGCGACCGCCTCGACCCGGTGTATCCCTCCGTCGAAGGCGTGGGCCCGATGACGATGCGCAAGCTGATCGGCCAGGCCCTGGACCGCCTGCCGGAGGAAAGCACGCTGGAACTGCTGCCCAGCGGCTGGCTCGATGGCCTCGGCCTGCCGTCGCTGCGCAGCGCGCTGCTGACCGTGCACCGGCCGCCGCCCGATGCCGACCTGGCCGCGCTGGCGGCCGGCACTCATCCAGCGCAGCGTCGCCTGGCAATGGAAGAGCTGCTGGCCCACCACCTCAGCCTGCGTCGCCAGCGTATCGCGCTGCAGGCGCACCATGCACCGCCGCTGGCCGGCCCCGGCAAGCTGGCCAAGGCGCTGCTGAAGCAATTGCCGTTCGCGCTGACCGGCGCGCAGGCGCGGGTGTTCAAGCAGATCCGCGAGGACCTCGCGCGCCCCAGCCCGATGCTGCGGCTGGTGCAGGGCGATGTCGGCTCCGGCAAGACCGTGGTCGCCGCATTGGCGGCGATGCTGGCGGTGGAGCAGGGCAAACAGGTTGCGCTGGCAGCACCGACTGAGCTGCTGGCCGAGCAACACCTCAACAACCTGCGCGGTTGGTTGGAACCGCTCGGCGTGCGCATCGCCTGGCTGGCCGGCAAGGTCACCGGCAAGGCGCGCGCCAAGGTGATGGAGCAGGTCGCCAGCGGCGAAGCGCAGGTGGTGGTGGGTACCCACGCGCTGATGCAGGAGGCGGTGGTGTTCCAGGATCTGGCACTGGCCATCGTCGACGAGCAGCATCGCTTCGGCGTGCACCAGCGGCTGGCGCTGCGTGACAAGGGCGCAGGCGGCAACAGCGTGCCGCACCAGCTGGTGATGACCGCAACACCGATTCCGCGCACGCTGGCGATGTCCGAATACGCGGACCTGGATGTCTCGGCCATCGACGAGCTGCCACCGGGCCGCACGCCTGTGCAGACCGTCGCACTGAACAATGACCGTCGCCCGGAGCTGATCGAGCGCATTGCGCTGGCCTGCCAGGAAGGGCGGCAGGTGTATTGGGTGTGCACGCTCATCGAGGAAAGCGAAGAGCTGGATGCAACCCCCGCGCAGGCCACTTACGAATCACTGCAGGCACTGCTGCCCGGCGTACGCGTCGGGCTGGTGCATGGCCGCCTGAAAGCCGCCGAAAAGCTGGCGACGATGGTGGCGTTCAAGGCGGGCGACATCGACCTGCTGGTGGCCACCACCGTGATCGAAGTGGGCGTGGACGTACCGAACGCCTCGTTGATGGTGATCGAGAACGCCGAACGCCTCGGCCTGGCCCAGCTGCACCAGCTGCGCGGCCGTGTTGGCCGCGGTTCGGCGGTGTCGCGCTGCGTGCTGTTGTACCAGGCACCGCTCTCGCAGATGGCACGCGAGCGCCTGCAGACCATGCGCGAAACCAACGATGGTTTCGTCATCGCCGAAAAAGATCTGGAGCTGCGTGGCCCCGGCGAACTGCTGGGTACGCGGCAGACCGGCCTGGCCGGCTTCCGCATCGCGGATCTGGCCCGCGACGCCGGCCTGCTGCCCGGCGTGCATGACCTGGCGGAGCGCCTGCTGGACCAGCAACCCGCGCTGGCTGATCGTGTGGTGCAGCGCTGGATCGGCACCGCCGTGCGTTACGCCTCGGCGTAAGTGCCGGGGGGCGGATCCCTTTGCACAGCAAAGGGCTCTAACCCCATTTCGGGGACGCACATCCACGCACGGCGTGGATCCACTGTAGAGCCGAGCCCACGCTCGGCTGCTGTGCGCGCTGCGCGCGGGAGTTGAGCATGGCCCGACTCTACAGAGAGCTCTTCCCCGCCATCCGCGGGAGACCCGCTTTTGACGTTGCTGTTGAAGTTGCCGGCCAGCGGCCGGCACTACCGCTTCGGCGGGTGCAGAACGCAGCCCTGCCAGAACCCCAACACCCCGTACTTGCAACGGTCATCAACCCGGTCCACACTTCGTTGCCGATCTGAAGACGGCAACGATGACCCACAAGATCCCGCTGTTGATCGACACCGACCCCGGTGTGGACGACGCCCTGGCCCTGCTGATGGCCTTCGCCGATGAACGGCACGACGTGGTCGCCCTGACCATCGCCGCCGGCAATGTCGGCCTCGAGTACACCGTTCGCAACGCCCTCAAGCTCTGCGACATCGTCGGCCGCGCCGACGTGCCGGTGTTTGCCGGCAGCCCGGATCCGCTGCTGCATCCCTCCGTCGACGCTGCCCACGTGCATGGCCGTGACGGCTACGGCGACGTGGACCTGCCGCCGCCCAGCCGCCAGGCCGAAGCCGAGCACGCCGCACTGGCCATCCTGCGCCTGTCGCACGAGCACGCCGGCGAACTGATGCTGGTGATGCTGGGCCCGCTGACCAATCTGGCCCTGGCACTGAAGCTGGACCCGACCCTGCCCGAGCGCATCAAGCGCATCGTGGTGATGGGCGGCGCGGTCACCTGCCACGGCAACATTACCCCGGCGGCCGAATTCAACATTGCGTTCGACCCGGAAGCGGCGCACGTGGTGTTCACCTCGTTCAAGCACCTGCTGGTGTCGGACTGGGAGGCCACCGTCGCCCATGGCCTGCCGCTGCAGGACGCCGAGAAGTGGCTGCAGGCCGATTCCGATCGCGCCCGCTTCTACGAGTTGATCTCGCGCAAGACCCGGGGCCTGTCCGAAGACAGCAAGGGCGGCCGCTGGTACACCGCCGATGCGGTGGCCATGGCCTGGGCGCTGAACCCCGAAGGGCAGCTGCGGGTCGAGTCGCGCCCGCTGAACGTGGAGCTGAACGGCACGTTCAGCCGCGGCGCCACCATCGTCGACTGGAACCGCCAGACCGGCCAGCCGGACAACTGCGATCTGCTGATGGCCTACGACCAGCAGCGTTTCGAGGCCCTGGTGCGCCAGGCCCTGGGCGCGGACTGACGTCCATTACCCGGCACCGGTTGCCCCGGGCGGCAACCGGTGCTTATAATGCCGCTCTTGACCACCAGCCCATTTACGGTGTGAGCCCATGAAGGCCGATATCCATCCGAACTACCGCGACGTCGTCTTCCATGACGTCACCTCCGATTTCAAGATCCTGACCCGCTCCACCATGGCGACGAAGGAAACCATCCAGTGGGAAGACGGCAACGAATACCCGCTGGTCAAGGTTGAAATTTCCTCGGCTTCGCACCCGTTCTACACGGGCAAGCACAAGGTCATCGACACCTCGGGCCGTATCGACAAGTTCCAGAAGCGCTACGCGCGCTGATCTGTCGATCCAGCTTCGAACCAACGGCCGCGCTCTGCGCGGCCGTTTGTTTTTCCCCAACGCCAACCCAACGGGCGTTTGGATGGACGGAACACTGCGTTCGTGTGACAAGGCTTTTGCCGATCCGGGCCGCTCAACGGCCGGCGTCTGGCTGCCTGTCGTATACGACTTCTGTCTAGCGCCGGGCAAATGCTGCTGTGCGATAATGACCTGATCCCCGGCACAGGCCGAGGACGTCATTCACGTGCCTGACCAATGCGCTTGGGCAGGCGCCTTCCCATGAAGGAGCGCACACAGTGTCCGATCTTGATCAGGTCACGCTCAACGCCGGCGACAAGTCGGTCGTTCTGCCCGTCATCAAACCCACCCTTGGCAACGACTGCGTCGACATCGCGAAGCTGACCAAGGAAACGGGGTATTTCACCTACGATTCCGGCTTCACCGCGACGGCCAGCTGCAAGTCCGCCATCACCTACATCGACGGCGACAAGGGCGTGCTGCTGTACCGCGGCTACCCGATCGAACAGCTGTCGGAAAAGTCGAGCTACGTCGAAGTGGCCTACCTGCTGATCAACGGCGAGCGCCCGAGCGCCGAGCAGCTGAAGGCCTTCACCGATGAGCTGACCGCCGAAGCCAACGTCGATGAGTCGATCAACACCCTGATCGGCAGCTTCGCCAAGGATGCCCACCCGATGGCCATCCTGGCCGCTGCGATCGCGCAGCTGTCGGCCATCTATCACGACTCGCTGGACCTGTCCGACGCCGAACAGCGCCGCCAGGCCGCCGTGCGCCTGATCGCCAAGGTGCCGACCCTGTCGGCGCTGATCTACCGCCACGGCAAGGGCCTGCCGGCCAACAAGCCGGACACCTCCCTGGACTACGTCAGCCGTTTCCTGAAGCAGACCTTCGAGTCGGCTGACGGCCAGTACGATCTGAACCCGGACGTGGTCAAGGCGCTGGACCTGCTGTTCATCCTGCACGCCGACCACGAGCAGAACGCCTCGACCTCGACCGTGCGCCTGGTCGGTTCGACCGGTGCCAACCCGTACGCGTCGGTCGCTGCGGGCGTCACCGCGCTGTGGGGTCCGGCCCACGGCGGTGCCAACGAAGCCGTGCTGAAGATGCTGGAAGAAATCGGCACTGCCGACAACGTCGAGTCTGCCGTGGTCAAGGCCAAGGACAAGACCTCCGGCTTCCGCCTGATGGGCTTCGGCCACCGCGTCTACAAGAACTTCGACCCGCGCGCCAAGGTCATCGGCGAGATGACCAGCAAGGTGCTCAAGCAGCTGGGCGTGCAGGATCCGCTGCTGGACGTGGCCGTGAAGCTGGAGCAGGCCGCGCTGCAGGACGAGTACTTCGTCGCCCGCAAGCTGTACCCGAACGTCGATTTCTACAGCGGCATCATCTACAAGGCGCTGCAGATCCCGACCGAGATGTTCACCGTCATGTTCGCCCTGGGCCGTACCTCCGGCTGGGTGTCGCATTGGCTGGAACAGCAGGTCGACCCGGAAATGAAGATCGGCCGTCCGCGCCAGGTCTACACCGGCAGCGACGTGCGCGACTATCAGGGCTGATCGCCCGCGTAGGTTGTGCCGAGAACGCCCCGCATCCGCGGGGCGTTTTTTTTTGCGCGGACTTGGTAGGTGCGGACCGTTGGTCCGCACGATTTCGGCGCCTGCGAAAAATCATCCACGCATGGCGTGGATCTACCACCGCATCCGCCTTCGGTAGGTGCCAACCTTGGTTGGCACGCGCTTCACCGCGCCAAGACCGCGTGATTCAAGGGTCTCACCAGCTTCACAAGCGCTCGCGCAGCCTCAGGACGCCAGCTGCATCCGCAGCACCTGAAATGGAGCGTCCATCCCGATGAGTACCCGATTCGACCCACCCGAGCGCGGCCCGCTTGGTCCCGACGTCGCCACTGTCGTCACCGCCCCTATCGTCACCCCTCCCAGCGAAAGCGCCGTGTCCTGGGGCGCGATCTTCGCCGGTGCCGCCGCTGCCGCTGCGCTCTCCCTCATCCTGCTGATCCTGGGCGTTGGCCTCGGCCTGTCGTCGGTGTCGCCGTGGTCGTTCGAAGGCGTCAGCAAGGAAACCTTCGGCTGGTCCAGCATCATCTGGCTCACCTTCACCGCATTGGCCGCGTCCGGCCTGGGTGGCTATCTGGCCGGCCGCCTGCGCACCAAGTGGACGCAGATCCATGGCGATGAAACCTACTTCCGCGACACCGCACACGGCTTCGTATCGTGGGCGGTGGCCACGCTGCTGACTGCGGGCCTGCTCACCTCCACCATCGGTGGCGTGCTGGGCGCCGGTGCAAAGGTGGCGGGCGCCACCGCAGGCGCTGCCGCATCCACGGCCGGTGTTGCCGCTGCGGGCGCCGGCAGCGCTGCCGCCGCGGCTCCGGAAGGCGACCTCAACTACTGGGTCGATTCGCTGTTCCGCAGCACCACCAGCGCAGGGCCGTCTGATCCTGCAGTGCCGCCGCCGGGTGCACCGATGGATCCGAATGCCCCACCGCCGCCGGCCGCAAGCGTCGGCCCACGCGACGCGCGCATGGGCCCGCCGCCGCGCCCTATGCCGGGCAACGGCCTGATGGGCGACCGCCGCGAAGTCCGTGCCGAAGTGAACCGCATCATCGTCAACAGCCTGCAGGGCGATGGCCTGGATCCGGCCGACACCCAGTACCTGTCGCAGCTGATCGCGCGCGAAACCGGCATGAGCCAGGCCGAAGCGCAGGCCCGTGTGACCGATGTGCAGACGCGCATGCGTGCCGCGCTGGAGAAGGCGAAGAGCACCGCCAAGCAGGCGGCCGACGATGCCCGCAAGGCAGCAGCGTATGCCGCGCTGTGGCTGTTCATCACCTTGCTGATCGGCGCGTTCTTCGCCAGCCTCAGCGCCACCTGGGGCGGCCGCCGCCGCGACCTGTAACCCGCCTACCGTGCAAGGAGACCTGCCATGAAAATGATTCTGCTCTGGCTGTTGGGCGTGCCGATTCCGCTGCTGATCCTGTACGCGATCTTCTTCTGATCGGGCGCCAACGCGATGTCTCATCAGGCCGCCGAAAGGCGGCCTGATATCTGTAGAGTCGACCCATGCTCGACTCCCGTGCGCAGCGCGGACAGCAGCCGCGCCCGGGCGCGGTTCCACAGGGACTCGCTTCAGGATCTGAATGCATTCTGACAATGGATGTCGCGTTCACATCTTTTCGGATCTATTGCATGGGCATCACACGGAGGGCGATAGAACCTGAGGGTACTCATCCCTTCGCGGAGAACACCATGAACCGATTGCTTGCCATCGCCCTCATCGCCACGCCGCTTGCCCTGCTGAGCCCGCAGGCCTTTGCGCAGTACACCGGACCAGGCGCGGGAACGGCTGCCAGCACCGTCGCCGACGCACGCGCGCAGCGCGATGACCATCCGGTGGTGCTGCGTGGCACCCTCATCTCCAAGATCGGGGACGAACGCTACCAGTTCCGTGATGCCAGCGGCCAGATCGAAGTCGAGATCGATGACGAAGACCTGCCGCCGCAGGCCATTGGCGCCGACACCGTGGTCGAGCTGCGTGGCAAGGTCGACACGCATCGATTCAAGCCGACCGACATCGATGTCGATCACGTCACCGTGGTGCCCGCAGGTTGAAGCGAACGGCAGCCGCGCATGGGCCCGGCGCCACAGTAGATCCACGCCATGCGTGGATGACGTCAAAACGACCGGAAAAGCTGTCTGTAGAGTCGAGCCATGCTCGACTCTACAAATGCGAAGCAATGAGGTTTATTGCATTCAAGCAGTGAGGGGAATTGCATAGCCCTCAAACATTGAACACCTTCAAGAATTCTCCTTAACGTTCCACGTTTTAGGAATGCTTGAATAGTCTGCATGGCAATGGATTCCTAACATTCTCTCCGTCGCCCGCAACCACCTCTGCGGGCGGCGCCTCCCTCCCTTTCTCCTTAGGGGAGGGGGGCTTTCATATTCCCCCTGTCCGAGAGAGACACCCATGCACGCCATTATCAAGAAGGCCGCGCTCGCTGCAGCGCTGGCCACTGCTTCGCTGTCCGCGCACGCCGTGGAAACCAAGATCTCCGTCTACGCCGACGTCGACCCGACCCTGGCGCTGCTGCGCGACGACGGCACGCCGCTGCCGGACATGGTCACCCTCACCCACGACCCGCTGCGCGGCCTGATTCCGAACACGCAGCGCGTGCGCATCCACTCCAACGATGAAACCGCGGATATCGAAGCCCGCATCGATGGCAGCTTCTTCCTGGCCAACGAGACCGGCGCCGTGACCGTGCCGATGACCATCAGCCTGAACAACCGCGCGCTGGGTGCAGCCGCCATCGAGTACAAGGCAACTGACCTGTTCAACGGTGCGGGCTCGACCCCGGGCGCCTCGATCTCGATGCCGCTGACCATCGCACAGACCACGCCGGCGCCGATCCTCACCAAGGGCGCGTACAGCGGCCTGGTCAACGTCGTGCTGAACCAGAAGGCGGCTACGCCGTAATCCCCCGCGCCGGCCCGCATCCCGGGCCGGCCGCTTGCAGCGGTGCCCCCATGACCCTACACGCCCCCGCCGTCACCCGGCTGGCGGTCGCGCTCGCCCTGGCGTTGTCCACTCCGCTGGCGGCCGCGCGCGGCGTCCCGCCCGGTTTTGAAGATCTGGTCGAAGGCCAGACCGAACAACTCGACATCCAGCTGTTCGGCCGCTCGGCCGGGCTGTCGCCGGTGCGCGTGACCCTGGAGCACGTGCAGCTGGAAGATCCCGCGCGCGTGCTGCAGGCACTGGACCTGCCTGCCGAGGCGCAGGCCGCCCTGCTGCCTGCGCTGTCGCAGCCGCTGCCGCGCAACAGCCACCTGGCCTGCCGCTTCGGTGGTGCCAGTGCCGGCTGCGGCTACATCGATCCGCCGGAAGCTCCCGACGAGGTGCGCGCGCTGTATGACGAAGGCGAGGGCGCGGTGCGCTTGTTCGTGGCGCGCCAGTGGATTCCCGGCAAGCCTGCCGCCGAGCGTTTCCATACGGTCACCGCCAATGCCGAGAACGCGTTCCTGCATCAGCAGACGCTCAACCTCAGTGGTGGCCGTGACTACCAGTCGCTGTCGGCACGCGGCGTCGGCACGCTGGGCCTGTTCGATCGCGGCCACCTGTCGGCCGAGTGGTACTACAACCAGCAGCGCTATCGCAGCCACAGCGACGACGATTTCCAGTTCGACAACGTCTATTACCGCCACGACCTGGGGCCGGCGCACTACCTGCAGGCCGGGCGCATGGACCGCCGCAACCTGTCCAGCCCGCAGGGCGGCACTTTCAGCTTCAGCATGCTGCCGCTGGACCGCTTCCAGGGCGCACGCCTGGGTACCACCCAGGCCTATGTGGACACCGACGCGGCGGTGCAGGCCAGCCCGCTGACCGTGCTGCTGGCGCGCGATGCGCGGGTGGACGTGTTCGATGGCGAGCGCCTGCTGCAGACCTTCTACCTGCAGGCCGGCATCAACCAGATCGACACCCGCAATTTCCCGTTCGGCAACTACCTGGTGCGCATGCGCATCTACGAGGACGGTGTGCTGGTGCGCACCGAGGAGGCGCCCTTCGACAAGGGCGGCGACTGGACCAACAGCCAGTGGCAATGGTTCGTGCAGGGTGGCCACCGCAACGAACGCCGCAGCGATGCTTTCGATGGCGAGCGCATCGCGATGGCCGGCGTGCGCGTGCCGCTGGGCCGCGACGCGGCCATGACCGCCGGTGCCGCCACGTTCGGCGGGCACCGCTACGGCGAGCTGCGCCTGGACCTGCGCCGGGTGATGGCCACGCAGGAAGTACGCGCCACCTTCAGCGGCATGCGCGGCAGCGACGGCAGCAACGGGCAGCAGCACCAGCTGTCGTACCGGCGCACGGCGTCGTGGAATCTCTACCAGCAGCGCATGCGTGGCAAGGCCTGCCAGTTCGAGGCCGAGGCGCACGACCAGCTGGGCTGCACCAACGCGCTCAGTGGTTCGATGTCGCTGCCGCTGGCGGGCGGCAATGTTTACGTGGGCTACACCCGGCGCCAGACCTGGCGCACCGGCTGGCACCGGCCAGAGTTCGAGCAGGATCCGTTGTTCGGGCTTGAGCCGCTGTTGCCGCCGGGGCCGTTGGAACCGCGCCGCGAGCCGCTGCTCAGCCGCACCTGGCAGGCCAGCTTCAGCCGCAGCCATCGCTGGCAGGATTTCAGCGTCTCCACGCGCGTGGGTGTGTGGCGGCAGCACAGCACCGACAGCGTGCGTGGCAGTACCGAGCGCGACCGTGGCATCTACGTCAACCTCAGCCTGAGCCGTCGGCACCGCAGCGCTGCCGGTGATGGGCAGCGCCGCTATGCCGTGGATGTGCGCCAGCCGCAGCATCAGCGCCCGGCGATCGACTACAGCGTTGGCCAGAGCCTGCGCCAGGAACTGGATACACAGTATCGCGAGCTGTCGGGCGAGCTGCGCGCCAACAACAACGAGCGCTACAGCGCTTCACTGGGTGGCCAGCTGCAGAATGGCGTCGGCCACACCAGCGCCAGCGTGGCGCGCTACCAGCAGCGTGGCCGCAGCGAAACCGGCTACAGCGGCGCACACAGTTCCGGCTTCGCGCTCGGCCGTCGCGGTTTCTACTGGAGCGGTGCCAACGGCGCCGATGCCGGCCTTGCCGTGCAGGTGGCCGATACCGATGACGCCGACCTGCGCGGCGTGGCCGCCGAACTGCAGGTGGGCGGGCTGCGCAGGCAACGCCTGCAGATCGGCGAGCGCCGGCTGCTGCCGCTGCCGGCCTATCAATCGCAACGTGCCGAAGTGCAGGACGCCAGCACGCTGGACAGCGTCGCCGCCATCCGCGTGACCGGCGTGGGCGGGGCACGGCCGATGTTCCTGACGCCCGGCAAGCTGATGCGCATGCCGGTGCCGATCGAAGTGACCTACACCTTCATCGGCCATGCCCGTGACCTGGCCGGTGCGCCGCTGGGCGGCGCCCGCATTCTCAACGCGCCGGTGCCCGGCACCAGCGCCAACGGCGGCTTCGTCGCCGATTTCCCGCGTCGCGAAACGACGCTGTACCTGCTGCAGGACGACCGCCTGCTGCACTGCCCGCTGCAGGTGCGCGAGCGCCGCCAGGTGGTGCTGCTGGTCGGTGCCGTGCACTGCGAGCCGCTGGCCGTGGCCCAGCTGCCGGCCGAGATCCGCCAGCAGGCCCGCGTGACCCGGCTGCTGCAGGAACGCGCGTTGATCGCCGCCACGCCCCGGACCGCTGCTGTAGGAGGTACGCCATGAACCGGCGTTGGATGTTCGTGTTGATGCTGGTGTGTGCGCTGGCGCTGGTGATGCCGCGGGCGTGGGCGCAGTGGCCGCCGGAAACGCATCCGGCCGACCAGAGCCGGGACATCGTGATGAGCTGGGATCGCTCGGCGGTACCCGGTGATGTGGAGTTGTGGGCGCCGCGGACGGTGTTGGGATTCAGTCACGACCTGGCGCTGAAGTATGGGCAGATCCATGTGGTTTGTGAGTCTGCTTCAGATAGTGAATTCGGTCGGTGCCCGACGGAGGGTGCGCCGCTCATCTCGGGGGGGGAAACAAAGATTGCGTTGCGTCTCGTTGATCTGAGGACTGGTCTGCGTACGGATATCAGTGCTGTGGGAAGTCTGCGGCGGGTTATGTCGGGCATCCGCTGTAGTTTCGACTACTGGGACGGCGAGCAGCGCACGCTGAATGCAGCATTCTGGTACGAATGTGGTCTAGGAAGCGGGGCAGATAAGCCGATTGGAACTGGCGTCCAGTTGATCCTGCCTCAACGCGAAATCTCGCGGCTCGTCGCAGGCCACTGGAAGGCCACGATGCGCCTGAACATCAAGGCCGATCCCGCCGCAGCACCCGTCGCCACAGCCACCTTCAACTTCGATTTCACCGTCACCGACTACGACGCGATCTCGATCTACTTCCCGACCTTCGACACCGTCGCGCCGCTGGTCAATCTCGATCTGCGCTACGACCCCATCCAGAAGGTGGTGGGTGGCAGGAAACAGCTGGATATGTGCCTGTACGACGGCCTGGGTTCGCAGAGCGAATACCTCGACGTCACGGTTCGCGACAGCGGTCCACGCCCACCTGCAGGGTCGGACTTCTCGCTCTGGCACCGCGATGGCGGCAGCGATGCCAGCCAGCGCCTGGACTACCGCGTCCACCTGGACTACGGCGGCCACCGCCTGGCGATGAAGCACAACGTCAAGCAGCAGCTGCGCGGCATCGACAGCGCACAGCTGCGGCTGGTGATGCTGCCGGGCATCAGCCAGCCGGTGTACTGCGTGCCGACGCCGCTGACCCTGGAAACACCGCCCACCCCGATCGCCAGCCAGCGCCCCGGCCTGTACGAGGGCGAGCTGACCGTGGTGCTCGACGTCCCCACCGCCAAACCCTGATCCCGAGGAGCCTGCCATGAAGAAGCTGCTGTTCTGCCTGCTGCCGGTGAGCGCCCTGCTTGCACTGCCGGCATACGCCAATCTATCCATCCACCCGATGCGCGCAGCGGTGGATGCCAAGCGCGGCACCCATATCCGTGTGTACTCGCAGTCGACCATTCCGCAGTACGTGCAGACCCGCCTGCGGCGCATCGTCAATCCTGCCACGCCTGCCGAAGAAGAACAGGAGATGGAAGCCTCGGATGCGGCGATTGCCATCACCCCCGGCAAGTTCGCACTTTCCGGCGGCGGCAACCGGCTGATCCGGGTGATTCCGCTGCAGCAGGTCCAGAAGGAAACGGCCTACCGCCTCTACTTCGAAGGCGTGCGCGGGCCGGATGACGCTCCCCTCGAAGACGGCGAAGGCGCACAGGCAAACATCGGCGTCAGCCTGGTCTGGGGGGCGCTGGTCAACGTCACCCCCGACGACGGTGTGGTGGACCTGCGCCTCCAGGACAACACGCTGCACAACACCGGCACGCTGCGCGTGGGAATCATCGGTGCCGAGGAGTGCACGGCCGCGGGCACCTGCACGCCACACCCCGTGTCGCACAGCCTCTATCCCGATGCCGCACTGACGCTGCCGTTCCAGCTTCAGCCGGGCAACTCGCTGCAACTGCGTTACCGGCTCACCCGCGATGGCTATCGCGAACACGTGCGGACGATCGCGCCGACAACGACTTGAGCCCGCACTTTGCCCGCCCCGTGCCCGGCACGGGGCCTCACTTTCCTTGTCCTGTTAAGGAGAAACACATGAATCGAATCTATCGTCGTATCTGGAATCACGCCAAAGGCTGCTGGGACGTAGCCAGCGAACTGGCCAAGCCCTGTGGGAAGAGAGCGTCAGGAACTCATGGAATCTGCAGTTTGCCGGTGCTGTTGCTTGCTGCGTTGGGCGCGGATGCAGCCGCGAAGGAGCGACGGATCCCGGGTTGCGATCCTTTCAATGTAGGAAATGGAACGATCATCAACTGCATCCCGATGTCGGGGCATTTTGATGACACAAAATTCTCTCCTGTTGCACTGGCAGGGGGCTGGAATACCCTGACCTTCGGTGCGGGCTCCGTGGTCAATGGCGATAACACTGCCGCATTCGGTGTTGGCGCCAGTATCAACGGTCAGAACAGCGCTGCCTTTGGATTCAAGGCAAGCACCTATGCCGTGGATAGCGTGTCGGTAGGCTACAACGCCAGGACCTCCGCTGATGGTGGCCACAACGTGGCCGTTGGTGCCAATGCCTATGCCGCCTACATTGGTGCCACTGCCTTGGGGAACAAAGCAGAGGCCAGGGCACAAAATGCCATCGCACTCGGCAGCGGCTCGTCGTCGCGTGGCGTGGATGCCCTTGCGCTCGGTGCCAACTCCAGCACTTCGGCTGCGGGTTCGATGGCGGTTGGTGCAAAGGCGTCTGCCAGCCGTACAAATGCCATCGCCCTGGGGTTGAGTTCCGTGGCGCAGCAGGAGGACGCAGTTGCCCTGGGCGCGAGCACGATCGCAAACGGTGCCGGTGGGGTGGCGCTTGGTGCCAAGGCAATGGTCGACACCGGTGCAGGCACGGGGGGGGTCGCCATCGGTGGCGGTGCCCGTGCGGGAAGCCTGGGCTACACCGGTGCCATCGCCATCGGCGGCGATACGCGCGCGTACATCGACGGCGTCGCGCTGGGCTATGCGGCGTCTGCTTCCGCGCAGGGCGCCGTGGCCCTGGGTGTCCGCTCGGTGGCCACGGAAGCCAATACGGTGTCGGTAGGCAGCGCCTCGGTGCGCCGTCGCATCGTGAACGTGGCCGATGGTAGTGTCACCGCCTCCAGCACCGATGCGGTCACCGGCAAGCAGCTGCATGCCATGAATGAGCGGGTTGATGGCCTGATCAAGCAGGATTCCGCAAGCGGCGTCGTACGCATCGCCAACAGCAATACCGGTACGGAAGTCAGCATGCGCAATGCGGTGCTGGCCACGCGCAAGGTAAGTGGCGTTTCCGACGGCGCGCTGACGACGACCAGCACCGAAGCCGTGAACGGACGCCAGCTCAACACGACCAATGGCAATGTCACCAGGGCGCAAACCGCTGCGGATGCGGCCAAGGCTGATGCCAGCAAGGCGCTGGCCCAGGTCACCACGGTGACCGGCCTGATCGGCCAGACTTCGTCCACCAGCAGTGTCCGCCTGGGCGAGAAGAACAGCGGTACCTCGCTGGATGTCCGCAACAGTGCCAATGCCAACCGCAAGGTGACCGGTGTGGCCGATGCCACGCTGAGCACCTCCAGCACGGAAGCAGTGACCGGCAGGCAGTTGAACACGACCAATGAGAATGTTGCCAAGGCACAGACCGCTGCGGGAGAGGCCAAATCTGATGCGAGCAAGGCGCTGACTCAGGTGGTGACGCTGGGCGGCCTGGTGGGGCAGGTGTCGGCAACCGGTAATGTCCGCTTGGGTGAGAAGAACAGCGGAACGGTGTTGGATGTGCGCAATAGCGCCAATGCGAACCGGAAACTGACCGGCGTGGCCGAAGGCGTGGTCAGCGACAGCAGCTTTGAGGCCGTCAACGGCAGGCAGCTCAATGCCACCAATGACAAGGTGGCGGCGGTGGAGAGTGTTGCCAGAACTGCGGGCACAGAGGCGGCGGCGGCAAAGACGGATGCAGCCAAGGCGTTGGTCGAGACCGCAGCGCTTGGCGGGCTGGTGGCACAAGTGTCTACGACTGGCAATGTGCGTCTGGGTGAGAAGAACGGCGGTACAACGTTGGACGTGCGCAACAGCGCCAATGCCAACCGGAGGATCAGTGGTGTGGCGGATGGATTGTTGAACGCCAGCAGCGCTGAAGCTGTGTCTGGGAGACAGCTTTATTCAACAAATTCGCGGATCTCTGAGCTGGAGGAGGTCGCAAAGTTTGTGAGTATCGGATCAGCACCCATCAGTGAACGCGCAGAAGCGGGTGTTGCAGGCGTTGCGATCGGGAACTCTGCAAAGACTTGGCTGGAGGGAGGAACTGCAGTGGGTACGCTTGCGGAGGCCATGGGAAAGAACTCCACCGCAATTGGTAGAGGGGCAGCTGTCTCGGTGGATTCCGAGAACGGATTCGCATTGGGGACCGGTGCACAGGTCGGCGGACACGCGGGCGGTGCAAGTGGAGGTGTCGCGATTGGTGCTGGAGCAAGAGTTGAAAGTGGGGCGCGCGGCTCGCTAGCACTCGGCAATAGCTCCCAAGCAGATGAAGATGGAGTTGCGTCGTTTGGGAATTCAGGCATGCAGCGCCGCCTGGTAAACGTCGCCCGAGGCACCGTCGACCACAACGCTTCCACCGTCTCTCAGCTCAAGGACTCCCTCGCTACCCTTGGCGGCGGGGCAGGCATGGACGCCAGCGGAAATATCATCGCCCCAACCTACTTGGTGCAGGGCGGAACGCGGAGCACGGTCGAAGACGCACTAATGGCGCTTGATGGCGCCGTCATCACTGCAGGTCGTCGCGCGGGCAAGGTGGAAGATCAGCTCAGCTCGATTTTCCAGGACTCGCCGTCGGCCCGTACCGATGGCATGAACCAGATCGCGCTCAGTGGCGCGAACGGCATGGTGCTGACCAACTTGGCTGACGGTCGGGTAGCGCCAGGAAGCCGTGATGCCGTGAACGGCAGCCAGTTGTACGCCGCAGAGCAGAAGATCTCGCAGAATCGGAATGATCTGGAGGCGATGCGCAAGGAGCGGGAGATGGGGCAGCAGGCGATGCGTGGATTGGATGCAAATGGCCCAATCGACTTCGGCGGTGTGCGTTTGACTGGTGTGGCCGAGGCGAAGTTGTCGGCTGACAGCTCGGATGTTGTACGCGGCAGCCAGCTCTATGCAACGAATGAGGAGCTACAGAAGCTATCTTCCGCGTCGCGATTTGTTGCTGTCGGTGATCAAGGGCCCGGGAAGGCAGCGAAGGCAGGGGCAGTCGGGGTTGCGATTGGTGACTCCGCTCAGGCTTCTTTGCAAAGTGAAGGGGCCGTTGCCATTGGAAGCTTCGCGAGGGCCGACGGAAAGAACTCAGTGGCGCTCGGTAGAGCAGCTTACGTTGATGCTACGGCTGAGCATGGCTTTGCTGTCGGCGTCTATTCCTCTGTCCATGAAGCAAACGGTATTGCAATCGGTGTTGGCAGTACGGTCGAGCAGGGGGCAAGCTCTAGCGTAGCTATTGGCGTCCACTCAGTTGCGGATGAAGCAGGAACCGTTTCATTCGGCAATATCGAGATGAAGCGCCGTCTCACCAACATCGCCAGCGGCACCGCCAACCACAATGCCGCCACCGTCGGCCAGCTGCGCGGTGCGCTGTCCGCGCTCGGCGGTGAAGTCGATGCCAACGGCAACATCGTCGGCCCCAGCTTCACCGTGCAGGGCCAGTCCCAGTCCACGCTCAATGGTGCGCTTGAGGCGCTCGACGGTGCAGTAGTCAGCAACCGCTCGAGGGTGAACCAGGTCGAGTCGCAGCTGCGCAGCGTGTTCCAGGACACGCCCTCCGTCCGCGCCGACGGTCTCAACCAGCTCACCCTGGCCGGAACCCACGGCATGGTCATTTCCAACGTGGCCAATGGCCTGATCGCCGCCGGCAGCCGCGATGCGGTCAATGGTGGTCAGCTGCATTCGATGCAGCAGCAGCTCAACGGCCGCATGGACGGGCTGGAGCAGCGCATCGATGCGCCGCAGCCGCAGGCAATGGCGGTGGCTTCAGTGCCCGAACCGGAAGCGCCGGTGCCGCAGGCCGAAGGCGGCCAGCAGGTGGCGTCGGCAGGCGAGGGTGAGAAGCCCACGCCGCAGCCGAAGACGAAGAAGGAGGACACCCCGAAGCCGCAGGTCGATACCGCTGAACTGGAGAAGATGCTGGCCCGCGCCAACGAGTATACCGATGGCGCGATCAGCAACTTCGAGCGTCGCCTGGACAAGATGGACAAGCGCTTCAACCGCATGGCGGCGATGAGCAGCGCGCAGACCGCGATGGCGATGAACACCGCCGGCCTGGCCACCTACAACCGCCTGGGTGCGGGCGTGGGATACAGCGAGGGTGAGTCGGCGATGGCGGTGGGCTACCAGCGTGTGCTCAACGAGAAGGGCTCGGCCACCTTCAGCCTCAATGGCGCGTTCACCAACAGTGGTGAACGCAGCATGGGCGTCGGCGTGGGCATCGGCTGGTAAGCCATGCGGCCCCGGCGTGGTGCGCGTAATGAACCCCGTCGCGCCGGGGTCCTTGCCGAGGAGAAGGCAATGTACAGATGGGTAAGTGGAATCGTCAGCTATCGCACGTTCTATATCTGGCGGGCGCGCTTTCGCTACTACACCCGGAACCTGGACCTGTGGACGCTGATGAGCGGGCTATGCATCGCCGGTCTGCTGCTGGTGCTGTGGTATCTGTGGCAGATGCTGGGCGTGCCGCCGCCGCGCGTGCGTCCTCAGGCAGCGGCGCTGCGGATCGAGGGCGTCACCAGCGAGGCGATCCATCGCATCGTGCTGGTGCGCCACGCGGGCCGCACGCCGGGTGCACCGTTCACCACGCCGGAGGAGGTAAGGGCGAGCACGTTGCGCACGATGCGGGTGCGGCAGGTGATGGACAGCGAAGTGGTGTGGCGGCTGAAAGCCGACATGCTGGCGGACATCGCCGACTACATCACCGCCACGGGTGGGTGCGTCCCGTACGACTGCCGACGGATTCGCGCTCGATTGGAGGATGTGCGCAGGGCGGGTGTTGAGAATGCGCAGATCAACACAGCACTGTTGACGATCCTGGAGGTGTCGCTGGACCAGATGCCGTCGTTGGAGGCGGTCGAGCATGAGCGGGTGAAGAGTGGGTGGTCGGATGGGTTCAACGACATCTATGATCAGATCTGGTTGCTGCGGGGCCTGCAGGTCATGCATGCACAGATGATGCGGGAGTATCCGCAGCGAGCCGCCGCGCCGTGGTTGCCGCGGTTGCTCAGCGACCCGCTGCGCGATACCCGTTTTGTCTGGTAGTGGGAGCATGATGGGCATCATCTGCCAGCGCAGGTAGCGCAGCTTTTGTAGAGTCGAGCCGTGCTCCACTGCTCTCCGGCCAGCAATCGAAATGCCTGAAGCACAGTGCGGACCAACGGTCCGCACCTACCGAACACGGGTGCAACGCTCCCGTAGAGTCGAGCCGTGCTCCACTGCTCTCCGGCCAGCAATCGAAATGCCTGAAGCACAGTGCGGACCAACGGTCCGCACCTACCGAACACGGGTGCAGCGCTTCTGTAGAGTCGAGCCGTGCTCCACTGCTCTCCGGCCAGCAATCGAAATGCCTGAAGCACAGTGCGGACCAACGGTCCGCACCTACCGAACACGGGTGCAGCGCTTCTGTAGAGTCGAGCCGTGCTCGACTGCTCTCCGGCCAGCAATCGAAATGCCTGAAGCACAGTGCGGGCCAACGGTCCGCACCTACCGAACACGGGTGCAGAGCTTCTGTAGAGTCGAGCCGTGCTCGACTGCTCTCCGGCCAGCAATCGAAATGCCTGAAGCACGGTGCGGACCAACGGTCCGCACCCATCACTGGCAGGTACCGCTGCGCTTGCCGGCCATGGGCCGGCGCTACCGTCATCCGCCGATGTACGCGCTGATCTCCGCTTCGGCCAGCACCTGCCGCAACTGCGCCACGGACGCACGTCGCATCGGCTTCTCATCCACCGGTGACAGTGGGGCCTGGCGCAGGGCGTCGTACGGCAGCACGGCCAGGTCGAAGGTCAGCTCCTCGGCACTGAACACCCACACCGGCACGTCCAGGCAGCGTTCGCGGTCCATGCGCAGGCGGCGCGTCCGCGATTCGGCGGGAATGCCGTGCTCCTCCAGGAAGCGGTGCACGGCTTCCGGGTCGTCGCTGTGCAGGTGCAGCTGCACGGGACTGTTGGCGTCGGCGGTGCCCTCCAACACTGGGCCAGCCAGGCGCGGGGAGAAGCCGTGCAGGAACTCCAGCGCACGCATGGCAGCCTCACGGCGGCGCTGCAGTTCGCTGCCGTGCTGGGGGCCAGCGAACAGCCGCTGGTATTCGCGCAGGGCGTCTTCGATCTCGGTGTTGCGGGGCAGGGAGGCATCGTCGTGGATGCCGAGCCGGCTGGCGGCCTTCAACTTGGCCTGGTGGTAGTCGCGGATGCCGCCTTCGGCCATCAGGCGGGCGGCTTCGTGGGCGAGGCGGTGACGCCGCTCGCGGGTCTGGCTGGCAGCATGCTGACGGGCGCGATGCATGCGATGACTCCCTGTTGCGACCTGGCTACAGAGTAGCGCACGGATGTGACATCCGCGTGGGTATTTCACGGAGGCGAGCAAGCGGGTGCCGTTGATCCTGTAGAGCCGAGCCCATGCTCGGCTGCTCTACCGCCGGCGCATGGAGCCGAGCATGGGCTCGGCTCTACAGAGGCGGAGCCAACCAACGGTTGGCACCCACCGAATCCTGCCTCTTAGAAGATATCGAACGCGGCGGCGTCGGCCTGCGGCGTATTGAGGTTCAGGTCGTAGTCGGTCAGGCGGTCCATGTCTTCCACCTTCACCCACTCGGTCGCGCCGTTGAGGGTGGCCTGGACCATGCCGCTGGGCGGCTCGTTCTGCGCGATCGGGGTGTCCTTCAGCGCGGTGCGCATGTAGTCGATCCAGATCGGCAGGGCGGCCTTGCCACCGTATTCGCGGTAACCCAGCGAGCGGAAGTCGTCGCGGCCCACCCACACGGTGGTCACGTACGGGCCGCCGAAGCCGGAGAACCAGGCATCGCGGTGGTCGTTGGTGGAGCCGGTCTTGCCGCCCACGTCCTCGCGGCCGAGCACCTTGGCCTGCACGCCGGTACCGCGCTGGACCACGTCGCGCATCATCGACACCAGCTGGTAGGCGGTGCGGGCGTCGATCGCGCGTGGGGCGGTGCGGGCATCGGGGTTGACCGGCGCGGCCGGGGTCTCGGCCTTGGCTTCGGCCTTGGCCGCAGCAGCCGGGGCCACCTTCGGGGCCGGGGCGCCGAAGTTGAAGCCGTCCACCACCTGGCTGACCGGCTGGTCGCTGCTGCCGGCGCAGTCGCGGCAGGCCATCGCCGGGTTTTCCTTGAACACCAGGTTGCCGTCGCGGTCGTTCACCTGGTCGATCAGCCAAGTGTCCACGCGCGAGCCGCCGTTGGCGAACACCGCGTAGCCACGGGCCACCGACAGCGGGGTGAGCGAGGCGGTACCCAGCGACATCGACAGGTTCGGCGGCAGTTCCGATTCGGCGAAACCAAATTCGCTGATGTACTTGCGCGCGTAGTCCACGCCCATGCCATCGAGCAGACGCACCGAGACCAGGTTGCGCGATTGCACCAGCGCTTCGCGCAGGCGCATCGGGCCGCGGAAACCGCCGCCGTCGTTCTGCGGAGCCCAGGTCTTGCCGCGGCGGTCGCGGAACACGACCGGGGCGTCGAGCACGATCGAGGCCGGGTTGTAGCCCTTGTCGAAGGCCGCGGCGTAGATGAAGGGCTTGAAGCTCGAACCCGGCTGGCGGCGGGCCTGGGTGGCACGGTTGAACTTGTTGCCGGAGAAGCTGAAACCGCCAACCAGCGCCTTCAGTGCACCGCTGTGGGCATCCAGCGAGACCAGCGCGGACTGGCCGCGCGGGAGCTGATCCAGCAGCCACTCCCCTTCCTTGGCACCGGCACGCACGCGCACGATGTCACCGCGCTGCACCAGCTTGCCCGGGGTCTTGTTGGTCCACTTGGCGGCACCGGCCGGCAGCACGATCTCGGTCCGGTTGGCCAGCACCACCGTGGCGCTGCCATCGGCACCGGTGCTGGCAACGATGGCCGGCAGCAGGCCGGCCTGGCCGTACAGGCCACGCAGGTGCTCGGCCAGGGCGGCGGCGTCTTCGCCGGCACCCACCTGCACCTGCTTCTCCACGCCGTGCCAGCCGTGGCGGTGGTCGTACAGCAGCAGGCCATCACGGACGGCCAGGTTGGCGGCGGTCTGCAGGGTGGAGTCGATGGTGGTGGTGACGTGGTAACCCTTGTTGACCACATCGCCGCCGAAGCGGGCGATCATCTCCTGGCGCACCAGCTCGGCCACGTAGGGCGCGTCGACCTGCACCGGCGGCTCATGCGCGGTGGCGTGCATCGGCACGGCCTTGGCCGCGTCGGCTTCGGCCTGGCTGACGAACTTCAGGTCGGCCATGCGCTGCAGCACATAGTTGTCACGACGCTGGCGGGCGCGCTCCGGGTTGGAGATCGGGTTGCCCGAGGACGGGAACTTGGGGATGCCGGCCAGCGAGGCCATCTCGTCCAGGTCCAGCTCGTTGAGCTTCTTGCCGTAGTAGAACTCGGCGGCGGCGGCCACGCCGTAGGCGCGGTTGCCGAAGAAACTCTTGTTCAGGTACAGCTCGAAGATCTCGTCCTTGCTCAGTTCGGATTCGATCTTCCGCGCCAGCAGGATCTCGGCCAGCTTGCGGGTATAGCTGTACTCGGAGCTGAGGAAGAACTGGCGGGCCACCTGCTGGGTGATGGTGGAACCACCGGGCACGCGCTTGTCGTTGGTGGTGGCCAGCAGCCAGACCGCGCGGCCGATGCCCTTGTAGTCCACACCGCCATGCTCGTAGAAGCGGGCGTCCTCGGTTGCCAGGAAGGCCTGCTTCAGCTTCTCCGGCACGTCCTTCATGGTGATCGGGGTACGCCGGGTCTCGCCGAACACCGCCATCAGCTTGCCGTCGGCGGCATAGACGTACATCGGCTCCTGCATTTCCACGTCGCGCAGGGTCTGCACGTCGGGAAGCTTGGAGGACACGGCGTAGTACAGACCGCCCACGGCGGCCGCGCCGATCAGCGCCAGGACCAGGACAATCAGGAAGATCCAGCGCAGCCAGCGGCGGAGTCGAGTCATCGGGTTCAGATTCCGATTGCGAATTTCGTGGTCGCAGAGTATAGATTACGCAAGGTGGCGGCTGGGGTCGGCACCGGGGAGCGCAAGGGGAACAGTCAGGGGCTGCATCGTGAATCCGTGAGGAACTTCACAGCAGGGCCGTTACCATTTGCTAAGAATACGTTATTAATGCTCGGGCGCAGGTCTTGCGTCCAAGTGCCCGTCGGCAGGGGAGAAACCGTGGGGCTCATCCCAAAAAGTCAGTCGCCGCTTGTAGGCGTCGACATCAGTTCGACTGCGGTAAAGCTTTTGCAGCTGTCCCGCAGTGGCAATCGTTTTCGCGTGGAACATTACGCTGTGGAACCTCTTCCGCCGAATGCGGTGGTGGAAAAGAACATCGTCGAAGTGGAGGCCGTAGGTGAGGCCATCCGCCGTGCGATGAACCGCTCGGGGAGCAAGGCCAAGCTGGCCGCTGCCGCCGTTGCCGGTTCGGCGGTGATCACCAAGGTGATCCCGATGCCGGCCGAGCTCGACGAGAACGACATGGAAGCCCAGATCGAGCTGGAAGCGGTCAACTACATTCCGTACCCGATCGAGGAAGTGAACCTGGACTTCGAGGTGATCGGGGCGATCCCGAACAACCCGGAGATGGTCCAGGTGCTGCTGGCCGCGTCGCGTTCGGAGAACGTGGAACTGCGCCAGTCGGCCCTGGAACTGGGTGGCCTGCAGGCCAAGGTGATGGACGTGGAGGCCTTCGCGGTCGAGAACGCCTACGCCCTGGTCGCCAGCGAGCTGCCGGTGTCCATCGACGGCGTGGTCGCGCTGGTGGACATCGGCGCCACCATGACCACGCTCAATGTCCTGCGCGGCGGCCGCAGCCTGTACAGCCGCGAACAGGTGTTCGGTGGCAAGCAGCTGACCGACGAGATCATGCGCCGTTACGGCCTGAGCTACGAGGAGGCCGGCCTGGCCAAGCGCCAGGGTGGGCTGCCGGAAAGCTACGAGATGGAAGTGCTGGAGCCGTTCAAGGAAGCCACGGTCCAGCAGATCAGCCGCCTGCTGCAGTTCTTCTACGCAGGCAGCGAGTTCAACCGCGTCGATCACATCGTGCTGGCCGGCGGCTGCGCCGTGCTCGGTGGCCTGCCGGAAATGGTCGAGGAACAGCTGGGCGTGCCGACCGTGGTCGCCAACCCGCTGGCGCAGATGACCCTGGGGCCGAAGGTGAACGCACATGCGCTGGCCCAGGATGCCCCCGCGCTGATGATCGCCACCGGTCTGGCGCTGAGGAGCTTCGACTGATGGCACGCATCAATCTATTGCCCTGGCGCGCCGAGCGGCGCAAGCAACGCCAGCGCGAGTTCTACGCAATGCTGGGCATGGCCGCGATCGGTGGCCTGCTGCTGTCGCTGGTGATCTGGTTCTATTACGACCGCCAGGTGAGCGGCCAGATGGACCGCAACGCCTATCTGGAAGCCGAGATCGAGAAGGTCAAGGAACAGAACAAGGAGATCGACCGCCTTGACGCGCAGAAGGAACGCCTGCTGGCCCGCAAGAAGGTCATTGAGGAACTGCAGGCCAAGCGCTCGCAGATGGTGCACCTGTTCGATGCGCTGGTGCGCACGATTCCCGATGGCCTGGTGCTGACCGCGCTGAAGCAGGAAGGCGACGTGCTGACCCTGGAAGGGCGCACCCAGTCCAACGCCCGTGTTTCGGCGTACATGCGCAACCTGGAAACGTCCGGCTGGATGACCAACCCGGAACTGTCGATCATCGAAGCGCGTGACCCCGAGAAGGACAAGGACGGCAAGACCGGCCCGGTTGCGGACATCAAGGCGCTGCCCTACGTGTTCGTGGTCAAGGTGAAGCTGCCGGCGCAGAGTGAGGAAGTGGCCGCTACGCCAGGCCTCAACGCCGATGGTTCGGTGGCAACGCCGGCGCCGCCCGCAGTGGCCCCGCTTGCCGCCGGCCCGGATGCAGCGGCGCCCGCCGCGCCGGCCGCAGGCCAGCCCGCTGCTGCTCCGGCTGCACCCGCCCCCGCCGCCGCTCCGGCCAACGCACCTGCTGCCACCCCGGCCGCGCCGAACCCGCCGGCAGCCCCGGCTGCCAAGCCTGCGCCGAAGCCCGAGGGCAGCCGCCTTGCACAGCCGCCGCAGGCCTTCAACGCCCCGCTGCAGGGGGATCGCGCATGAGCCAGAAAATCGATCTGAAGAACCTGGATTTCAACGACATCGGCAACTGGCCGCAGAAGGCCAAGATCGTCTTCTGCTCGCTGTTGGCGCTGGTGATCATGTTCGTTGCGTGGATGCTGCTGATCAGTGGCAAGCGCGAGGAACTGGCCGGCCTGGAATCAAAGGAAGTCGACCTGCGTGCCGAGTTCACCAAGCAGCAGGAACGCGCGGTGAACCTGGCGCCGCTGAAGCAGCAGCTGGCACAGATGGAACAGGTGCTGCAGCAGATGCTGCGGCAGCTGCCCAGCAAGACCGAAATGCCGGACCTGATCATCGACATTTCGCAGACCGCGTTGTCCAGCGGCCTGACCAACGAGCTGTTCGAGCCGGAGCAGGAGCAGGTCAAGGAGTTCTACGCCGAAAAGCCGATCAAGCTGCGCATGGTGGGCAGTTACCACCAGTTCGGTGCCTTCGTCAGTGGCGTGGCGTCGCTGCCGCGCGTGGTCATCCTGACCATGCACGACATCAACCTCAAGCCCAAGGACAAGACCAGCGGCAATGCCCGCAGCGGTGCGCTGGAGCTGTCCGGCACGGTCAAGACCTATCGCTATCTGGATGAGACGGAAGTGCAGGCGCAGCAGGCTGTCGCCGATGCCGAAGCGAAAAAGAAGAACGGCAAGGGGGGCAAGAAGTGATGCGCACGTACATCGCACGCAGTGCAGTGGCGTTGGCGGTCCTGTTGCTGGCCGCCTGTGGCCGCGGCGTGACCAGCACGCCGGGTGATGCGCCCAACCTTGAAAAGTGGGTGGAAGGCGAGCGTGCCCGACCGGCGCAGCCGCTGGAGCCGCTGCCGGTGATGCAGCAGTTCGAAACCTTCGAATACTCCGCACAGGGCCTGCGCGACCCGTTCACCGATGCCTGGACCAATCCGCAGCAGGGGAATGGCGGATTGCGTCCGGATCCGAACCGGCGCAAGGAGCCGTTGGAAGGCTTCCCGCTGGATGCACTGGACATGGTCGGTACCATCGGCACCGGCGCCGCTACCGTGGCGCTGGTGATGGGGCCGGACAAGGTGACCTACCGGGTACGCCCGGGTGGGTACCTGGGGCAGAGCGACGGGCGGGTCACGGCGGTCTTCGAAGACCACGTGGAGCTGATCGAACTGGTGCCGGATGGCGCGGGCGGCTGGCTGGAACGGCCGGCAACGCTCTCGCTTGAAGATCAATGATCGTTTACTGGGGATAGCACGATGACCTTTCACCAAGCCAAGGGGCTGCGTCCCATCCGGCGCTCTACCTTGAACCGTGTCAGCGCGTTGGGAGTCGCGCTGATGCTGGCCTGCGCTCCGGCGCTGGCCGCCGCACCGGCCGAGAAGCCGGTGGGCGCCACCGTGGCTCCGGCGGCAGCGCCGGCCGGCCTGTCGGTGGCCAAGATCGATTTCAAGCGCGGCGATGATGGCGCCGGGCGCCTGATCGTCCAGTTCGACGGCCAGGGCGCGGTGCCGGATCTGCGTACGCAGGGCAACAGCGTGGTGGTCGATGTCGGTAACGCCCGGCTGCCGGCCAACCTGCAGAAGCCGATGAACGTTACCGACTTCGCCACGCCGGTGCAGCGCATCGACGCCAAGCCGTCCGGTGCCGGTACGCAGCTGGTGCTCAGTACCGGTGGCGCGGTGGAGTCGCTGGCCTACCAGAGCGGCAACGAGTACGTGGTGGAGATCAGCCCGCGGCAGGCGCCCGCCGCGGTGGGCGCGGTTACCGCCGGCAGCGTCACCCAGGCCGCCAAGGCGGTGGGGCAGCGTGGCTTCACCGGCAAGCCGGTGACCTTCAACTTCCAGGACGTGCCGGTGCGCACCGTGCTGCAGTTGATCGCCGAGGAATCCAATCTCAACGTGGTGGCGTCCGATTCGGTACAGGGCAATGTGACCCTGCGCCTGGTCAACGTGCCGTGGGACCAGGCGCTGGACATCGTGCTGCGCGCCAAGGGCCTGGACAAGCGTCGCGATGGCAGCGTGATCTGGGTCGCTCCGCAGGCTGAGCTGGCCAAGTTCGAGCAGGAGAAGGAAGACGCGCGCATCGCCATCGAGAACCGCGAAGACCTGGTCACCGATTACGTCCAGATCAACTACCACAGCGCCACGCAGATCTTCAAAGCGCTGACCGAGGCCAAGGGCATCGGCGGCGGTGGTGGTGGCGGCAATGGCGGTGGCGGCGGTTCGTCGCAGGAAGACAGTGGTTTCCTGTCCTCGCGCGGCCGTATCGTGGCCGACGAGCGCACCAACACGCTGATGATCAGCGACATCCCGAAGAAGATCGCGCGCATGCGTGAGCTGATCGGCGTGATCGACCGTCCGGTTGACCAGGTGCTGATCGAAAGCCGTATCGTCATCGCTACCGATACCTTCGCCCGCGAGCTGGGTGCGAAGTTCGGCATCAGCGGCAGCCGCGACAACGTGTACTTCAGCGGCAGCCTGGATGCCAATGCCGAAACCCGCAAGTCGCAGGTCGATACGGCGCAGGCCAACGCCAAGGCGATTCGCGAGTGGCAGGCCGGCGGCAGCGTCGGCCCGGCGCCGATTCCCAGCGGCCCGACCATCAAGCGCGGCCTGAACTGGAACCTGCCGGTGGCCGCAGCCAACAACCCTGGCTCGCTGGCGCTGTCGATCCTCAACGCAGGCTACCTGCTGGACGTGGAGCTGTCGGCCATGCAGGAAGAGTCGCGAGGCGAGGTGATCTCCAACCCGCGCGTGGTTACCACCAACCAGCGCGAGGCGATGATCAAGCAAGGCAAGGAAATCGGCTACGTCACCATCAGCGGCACCGGTGCTGCCGGTGGCGCCGGCTCCACCCCGAATGTGCAGTTCAAGGAAGTGGTGCTGGAACTGCGGGTGACCCCGACCATCACCAACGACAACCGCGTGTTCCTCAACATGCAGGTGAAGAAGGATGAGGTCGACCGCCTGATCGAACTGCAGGGCTACGGCACGGTGCCGTCGATCAACCGCCGCGAGGTCAACACCGCGGTACTGGTCGAGGATGGGCAGACCGTGGTCATCGGTGGCGTGTACGAGTTCACCGACCGCAGCAGCATCAGCAAAGTGCCGTTCCTGGGCGACGTGCCGTTCCTGGGCAACCTGTTCAAGAAGCGCGGCCGCAACAAGGACAAGGCCGAGCTGCTGGTGTTCGTCACGCCGAAGGTGCTGCGCGTGGCCAAGCAGAACTGAGCCCGCGCCACCCGCGCAACGCAGAAGGGCCGCCATGCGCGGCCCTTCTGCGTTTCCACCCGTAGATCCACGCCATGCGTGGATGGGCCGTTCAGCCGTTCTTGATGCCAATCGCAGGGCACCCTGCGATGATGTCGGGAACCCGTGCCGTCCCGCGCCGGTCAAAGGCCCCCATGAACCTGCCACCGCCGATGCCCGAAACCGTCTCGCCGCCGCCCGCGCCGGCCGCCTCCCGCCTGCATGGCGCCTTCACCCAGCTGGGCGATGCCCTGTCGGCCGAGATCGTCGGCCAGGCGGCACTGGTCGAACGCCTGCTGATCGCGCTGCTGGCCGATGGCCACCTGTTGGTGGAAGGCGCTCCGGGCCTGGCCAAGACCACGGCGATCCGTGCGCTGGCCTCGCGCCTGGAGGCGGATTTCGCCCGCGTGCAGTTCACCCCGGACCTGTTGCCGGCCGACCTGACCGGCACCGAGATCTGGCGCCCGCAGGAGGGCCGCTTCGAATTCGTACCCGGCCCGATCTTCCACCCGATCCTGCTGGCCGATGAAATCAACCGCGCGCCGGCCAAGGTGCAGTCGGCGCTGCTGGAAGCGATGGGCGAGCGCCAGGTCACCGTTGGCCGCCACACCTACGCGCTGCCGCCGCTGTTCCTGGTGATGGCCACGCAGAACCCGATCGAGCAGGAAGGCACCTTCCCGCTGCCCGAAGCACAGCTGGACCGGTTCCTGATGCATGTACGCATCGGCTACCCGGACCAGGCCGCCGAATCGGAGATCCTTCGGCTGGCCCGCGACCGCGCCCGTGGCGCGCTGGGCGAAGCCGCACCGGCGGCGGAAAAGCTGCCGATGCAGGATGTGTTCGATGCCCGCCGCGAAGTGCTGGACCTGCACATGGCGCCGGCGCTGGAACGCTACCTGATCGAGCTGGTGCTGGCCTCGCGTGATCCGCCGCGCTATGACGCTGGCCTGGGCCGCCGCATTGCCTGGGGCGCCAGCCCGCGCGGTTCCATCGCACTGGAACGCTGCGCGCGTGCGCGCGCCTGGCTGGCCGGCCGCGATTTCGTCACCCCTGATGATGTGCGTGCGGTCGCTGCTGACGTGTTGCGCCATCGCGTGCTGCCCAGCTACGAAGCCACCGCCGAAGGCTGGGACGGCGAACGCCTGGTGCAGGAACTGTTGGCCCGGGTGCCGGCACCCTGAGCCTGCGCATGGCCGATCCATCCCTGCACCACGCCTCTTCCGTCAGCGACGGTGACGGGCTGCGCCCGCAGCTGGCCGAACTGGTAGCGCTGCGCCGCCTTGCACAGCGACCGCCGCCGCCACGCCGTGGCCGCGCCGGCAACGCGGGGCAGGCGCCGTCGCCGCTGCGTGGGCGTGGCATGGAGTATGCCGAGTCACGCGAGTACGTGGCCGGTGATGATGCGCGCCATATCGACTGGCGGGTGACCGCACGCACCGGTCGTGCCCACACCAAACTGTTCCAGGCCGAACGCGAGCGGGTCAGCCTGATCGTGGCCGATACCTCGCCGGCGCTGTACTTCGGCACCCGCGTGCGCTTCAAATCGGTGCAGGCCGCACGTGCCGGTGCTGTCGCCGCGTGGTCGGCACAGCGTCGTGGTGATCGCATCGGCGCCCTGCGTGGCAGCGACCGTGAACCACCGATCGCACCGGCAGGTGGCCCGCGCGGCGTGCTGCGCGTGCTGGATGCGCTCACCCGGTGGTATGCGCAGCCACCGGCCGATGACCTTGGCCTGGAGCGCGCGCTGGACCATGCCGGTCGCGTCCTGCGCCCGGGTGCACGCGTGCTGGTGCTGGCCGACCCGCAGCAGGCCATCCGTATTCCGCCTGCGCGCTGGAGTGCGCTGGCCCAGCACCATGACCTCAGCCTGGTGCTGCTGGTCGATCCATTGGAACTGCAGCCTCCATCGGCTGCGCTGCAGTTCCAGACCCTGCAGCAGCGCATCGGCCTGGACCTGCGGCGCAGCGAGGTGCAGGCCCATTGGCAGGCCCACTTCGTCGAACCATTGCAGGAACTGCGGCGCCAGCTGGGGGCGCGCCGTGTCGATGTGCAGGTGCTGTCCACCGATGCGCCCAGCGATGCCTGGCTGGCACCATCGCCCACCGAGGTGCCGGCATGAGTGCCAACCTGCCGCTGCGCGACGTCCAAGTGCCACCGCCTCCGTCGTGGTGGCCACCGGCGCCGGGCTATCTGATGATCGGCGGTGGGGTGCTGCTGTTGCTGGCGGCGATGGCCTTCGTGTGGTGGCAGCGCCGCCGACGCTGCCAACGCTGGTTGCAGCTGTTCGATCAGGAGCTGGCAACCACCGCCGATGCGGCTGCAGAACTGGCGGCGATTGCAGGACTGCTGCGTCGCGCCGCGCGCCAGGCACAGCCCGGCAGTGAATCCCTGCGCGATGATGCCTGGTGGCAGCGCGTGGATCCGGAAGGCACGCTGCCCGCGGCGCGTCGCAGCCTGCTGGCCGAAGGTGCCTATCGCCCACGCGTGGACGCCAACGATGTGGCGGCGCTGCGCAGCTGGGCGCGCGAGCGCTACCTGGCCATGCTGCTGGAGCGGCGCCGATGAACCTGCTGGCAAGTTACTGGCCATGGCCGGACCTGCAGCTGGCATGGCCGCTGGCCCTGCTGGCGCTGCCGTTGCCGTTGCTGGTGCACTGGTGGAAGCGTCGTGCCGATCCCGGCGCAGCACTGCGCGTGCCCTATGCGGCGACGGAACTGGAAGCGCTGGCCGGTGGCGGCCGCGTTGATGTGTCGTGGCTGCGCACGCTGCTGTTGTGGCTGGGCTGGTGCGCGCTGTGCGTCGCACTGGCACGCCCGCAACAGCTGGGCGAAGCAATCACCCCGCCGCAGCAGGGCCGGCAGATGATGCTGGCGATGGACGTGTCCGGCAGCATGGGCGAGGGCGACATGGTGCTGGGTGGACAGGCGGTGGATCGCCTGACCGCAGCCAAGGCCGTGTTGGCCGATTTCCTGGATCGTCGTGCCGGCGACCGCATCGGCCTGCTGATCTTCGGCGACCGCGCTTACACGCTTACGCCGCTGACGGCCGATCTGGCCAGCGTGCGCGACCAGCTGCGCGACAGCGTGGTTGGCCTGGCGGGTCGCGAGACGGCCATCGGTGATGCCATCGGCCTGGCGGTGAAGCGCCTGCGCAGCCAACCCGAAGGCCAGCGCGTATTGATCCTGCTGACCGACGGCGTCAGCAACGCCGGCGTGCTGGAACCGCTACGCGCGGCGGAGGTGGCCCGCGCCGAGGGCGTGCGCATCCACACCGTCGCGTTTGGTGGCGATGGCAGCATGCGCCTGTTCGGTATTCCCATTTCCGCCGACCAGGACCCGGTCGACGAGACCACGTTGAAGAAGATTGCCAGCATGACCGGTGGCCAGTTCTTCCGCGCGCGTGACACCGCGCAGCTGGCCGGGATCTACGCTGAACTGGACCGGCTGGAGCCGATCGCCGCGAAGGGGCCGAGCCTGCGCCCGCGCGAAGAACGTTATGCCTGGCCATTGGGGGTGGCGTTGCTGCTGGGCGTGCTGGCGTGGCTGTGGCCGGAGCGTCGCCGATGATCGCGCTTGCTTCGAATCTTCCCGATTGGAATGCGCTGCACTTCCTGCGCCCGGAATGGCTGTGGGCCTTGCTGGCTTTGCCGGTCATTCTTGCACTGGCGCTGTACCGGCAGCGGCGCAGCGATGTGTGGCGAACAGCGGTGGATGCCCACCTGTTGCCGCATCTGCTGGCCGCGGGCACGCGCCGCCGCGTACGCCTGCCCTGGGCCGTGCTGCTGGGCTGGACGCTGGCCTCGCTGGCCATGGCCGGGCCGAGCTGGCGCCAGCAGGCACAGCCGATGTTCCAGGCCAGCGCACCGCTGCTGGTCGTGCTGGATCTGTCCAGCCGGATCAATGCCACCGACCTGCCGCCGTCGCGCCTGCTGCAGGCCCGGGCGAAAGTGGGTGATCTGCTGCGTGCCCGCCAGGGCGGACAGGTGGGCCTGGTGGTCTACGCCGAGGATGCCTACACCGTGGCGCCACTGACCGACGACGGCAGCAACGTTGCGCTGTATCTGGACGCGTTGTCGCCGGATGTGATGCCACGCGACGGCCAGCGTGCCGACCGCGGTATCGACTGGGCGACGCGGTTGATGCGCCAGATCGGGGCATTGCGGGGGCAGATCCTGCTGGTCAGCGATCAGGCGGATGATGAAGCGGCACTGGCCGCCGCGCAGGCGCGCAGCCTCGGCCTGCAGGTGTCGGTACTGGGCCTGGGCACATCTGCCGGTGCGGCGTACCGGGATGGCAGTGGGCAGATCCGCCAGGCGACGCTGGATGAAGGCAGCCTGCGTGCGGTGGCTACGGCCGGTGGTGGCCGCTATGTCCGCATCGCCGCCGATGCCAGTGATCTGCGCGCACTGGGTGTACTGGATGCACGCGAAGGTACTGCGGCGCAGCGGCCCGGGGAGGGCAAGCAATGGCGTGATGAAGGGTTCTGGCTGCTGCCACCGGTGATGCTGCTGGCGCTGCTGGCCTTCCGCCGCCGCGCGCTGCTGGTGGCAGTGCTGGCGGTGGGTCTGCTGCCATGGATGAGCGACGTGCAGGCGCAGGCGCCTGCCGCGCCCGCCGCACCGCCAGCGCAGGGCACGCTGTGGAAACGCGCCGACCAGGTGCAGCACCAGCGCTTGGCCGAAGGTGCGCAGGCGTACCGCAATGGCGATTTCGCCAGTGCCCGCAAGCAGTTCGAGGGCATCGACAGCGATGCGGGCTGGTACAACCTGGCCAATGCACTGGCCCGCCAAGGCCACTACGACGAAGCCATTGCCGCCTACGACCGCGCGCTGGCGCTGCATCCCGGCATGGCCGATGCGGTCGCCAACCGTGCCGTGGTCGATGCCGCGCGCAAGCGCAAGCAGTCCGGTGGCAAAGGCCAGGATCAGCAGAAACCACCGCAGAACGGGCAGCAGAAGCCACCGCAGAACGGCCAGGGGCAGCAGAATCCGCAGGGCCAGAAGCCGCAGCAGGGCCAGCAGGATCCTGGCCAGGGCCAGCCGCAACCGGGCCAGCAGGGGCAGCCCAAGCCCGGTGACGACAAGAACCCGTCGAGCCCGCAGCCCGGCGAGCGCGGCCGCGATGGACAGCCGGCGCCACCACAGGTGGAGGATGCCAAGGCACAGGCCCGGGCCGATGAGCAGCAGCGCCAGCGCATGCAGCGGGCAATGCAGCAGGCACGTGAGGGCAAGGGCGAACAGGACGGCAAGCCCGTGCCCGGCAGCGACGGCAGCACTGCGCGCCAGCGCGAGGAGCAACAGGCGGTGGAGGCGTGGATGCGACGCGTGCCGGATGATCCGGGTGCATTGCTGCGGGCCAAGTTCCAGCTGGAAAACCAACGCAGGAAGAGGGAAGGGCGATGACGCGGGCGATCAACATGCACAGGCACTGGCCCCGACAGGTACTGGCGGCGTTGCTGCTGTGGCTGCCGCTGCTGGCCTGGGCGCAGCCGCGCGCGTGGCTGGACCGCGACCGCATCGCGTTGGGTGACACGGTCATGCTCAATGTCGAGAGCGACCAGGGCGCGCCGGACTTCACGTCGTTGCGTACCGACTTCAATCTCAGCGGCCAGACCAGCAGCCGTCAGGTGGAGTGGAGCAATGGCAGCATGCAGCAGCGCACTCTGTATGGCGTGGCACTCACGCCGCGGCGTAGCGGTGCGCTGGTGGTGCCGGGCCTGCAGGTGGGCAGCGTACGTACTGCGCCGTTGACCCTGCAGGTGGATGCCGCTGCCGTGGCCGGCCCCGACAGCAACGCAGTGGCCTTCATCGAAACCGTCGTCGATGACGAGACGCCGTATGTGCAGCAGAGCGTAGGCGTGGTGGTGCGGTTGTATTTCGCTTCGCAGCTGGCCTCCGGCGAACTGGTGCTGGATACCCCGGCCGGTGCGTCGTTGCAGCGGGTGGGCGATGACCGCACCGATGTGCGGCAGGTCAATGGCCGCCGCTACAACGTGGTCGAGCGGCGCTTCCTGCTGATTCCTGAGCGCAGCGGTGCACTTCGGCTGGCCGGTGCGCGTTTCAGTGGGCGCAGTGCCGGTGGCTTCTTCGACGACTTCTTTGGCGGCGGCGACGGGCGGATGAATGCCACCGGCGCCGACCGCACGTTGCAGGTTCAGGCACAGCCGGCACAGGCGCCGCAGCCGTGGCTGCCGCTGCAGGGCCTGCAGCTGCGCTACACCAGTGCACCGACCAGCGCACGTACCGGTGAGGCGGCCAACGTGGTGGTCGAGGCGATTGCCGACGGTGCCACCCGCGCGCAGTTCACCGACCTGCCGGTGCCCGACGTCGGCAGCGCCGCACAGGTGTTCGCCGAACCGGCGCAGTACGAAGAGAGCTTCAACGGCAGCACGCCGCGCCTGAAGATCACCCGCCGTTATTCGATCGTGCCGCGCCAGCCGGGTTCGCTGGTGGTGCCGGGGCCGCGCCTGCCGTGGTGGGATGTTCGTGCGGGCAAGCCACAGGAAGCGAAGCTGCCGGACCTGACACTCGCCGTCGCAGCCGGTAATGGCGGTGGCAGTGCTTCACCTGCGCCGCTGCCGCCGATCGACACAGATGCTGCGCTGCCGGGGGGCGATGGCCAGGACAGCCGTATCGCGGCCACCGATCCGCGCGCCAGCGGCCTGGCCGAGCGTCCGTGGCCATGGATGGGCGCCGCTATCGGCCTGGCGCTGCTGTGGCTGCTGACCCTGCTGTGGGGCTGGCAGCGTGGCCGTCGCCCGCGCGTGGCGCCGCCTGAGGCGGGCAGGGGGGCTGTGGCGACTGGACGTGCCGGCCTGGCCGAACTGCGCCGCGCGCTGGATGGCGAAGGCTTCGATCAGGTAGAAGCTCAGCTATGCGCGATGGCCGGCGTTGAACGCATCGAGCAGGTCATCGCCCGGTTGGATGACCCGGCCCAGCGCCAGGTGCTGCAGGACCTGCAACAGGCCCGCTGGGGCGGGCAGGGTGATCTGGCGCCGCTGCGCACGCGCCTGCGCGGGGTCTTCCGTGACGGACCGCACTGGTCGGCGGCGGCGATCACCGCTGACACTGGCCTGGCGCCGCTGTATCCGCCGCGGCGAACCTGAACCGGCGCCGCTTGCGCGCTTTGTTAGAGTGCATTCATTTTTCGAGGAAACCCGCGCATGACAGCAGCTGCTGCCGACAAGAAGAAGTTGCCCCTGCATTGGAAGATGGGCATCGGCTTTGCGATCGGCCTGATCCTGGGATTGATCGTGCACGCCCTGGGCGGCAGCGTCGAAGGTCTGCAGGCCGGTGCCAAGTGGGTAATGGACTACGTCACCACCCCGGCTTCGGGCCTGTTCCTCAACCTGATCTTCATGCTGATCGTGCCGCTGATCTTCTCGGCGCTGATCATGGGCGTGTCGGAGATGGGCGACATCCGCGCCCTTGGCCGCATCGGCTGGAAGACCCTGGCCTATACCGTGCTGTTGTCCGGCATTGCCGTGGGCATCGGCCTGGTGCTGGTCAACCTGCTCAAGCCGGGCGCCGGCGTCGATCCGCAGGTCGCCGCCATGATGCTTTCGGAGAACGCCGAGCGCAGCAAGGAAATCGTTGCCGGCATCCATGGCACGCCGAAGGGCATGGACATGCTGTTGTCGATCGTGCCGAGCAACGTGCTGCAGGCCGCGTCCGACAACGGCGCGATCCTGTCGCTGATGTTCTTCGCGCTGATGTTCGGCATCGGCATGGTGTTGACCGACGACGAGAAGGTCGCCCCGCTGCGCCGCGCCATCGAAGGCGTGTTTGAAATCTCGATGACCCTGATCAACCTGGTCATCCGCCTGGCCCCGTACGCGGTGGCCTGCTTCATGTTCAACCTGGCCGCACTGTTCGGCTTCGAGCTGATCATCCGCCTCGGTGCCTACGTGGGCGTGGTGGTGCTGGCGCTGGGCCTGCACATGATCGTGACCTACGGCACCGCCGTGTGGCTGTCCGGCCGTTCGCCGCTGTCGTTCTTCCGCGATACCCAGGAAGCGACGGTGATGGCGTTCTCCACCGCCTCCAGCAACGCCACCCTGCCGACCGCGCTGCGCGTGGCCGACCAGATGGGCCTGCCGCAGCGCGTGTCGCGCTTCGTGCTGACCGTGGGCGCCACCGCCAACCAGAACGGCACTGCGCTGTTCGAGGGCGTGACGGTGATCTTCCTGGCCCAGTTCTTCGGCGTGGACCTGAGCATCGGCCAGCAGATCATGGTGATGGCGGTCTGCATCCTCGGTGGCATCGGTACCGCTGGCGTGCCATCCGGCTCGCTGCCGGTGGTGGCGATGATCTGCGCCATGGTGGGCGTGAACCCGCTGGGCATCGGCCTGATCCTGGGCGTGAACCACTTCCTGGACATGTGCCGTACCGCACTGAACGTGACCGGCGACCTGGCCCTGACCACCCTGGTGGCCAAGGGCGAAGGCCACGATGGCCCGGCGCTGGGCCCGCAGCAGGACTGAGTCCGGATTCCCGCCCCCGGACTCCGGGGGCGGGTAGTGCCGGCCGCTGGCCGGGTACGCGTCATCGCATGCGCGCTGCCGCTCCCACGTTCCGCGATGCGAATCGTAGGCCCCCCTTACCGGCCTCCACACCCCCGCGCCTAGGGCGCAGCCCCCGGACTCCGGGGGCTGTAGTGCCGGCCGCTGGCCGGCAACTTCATGATCTTCATTGAATTCTGCGCACTTGGCGGCCAGCGGCCGGCACGACCGGACAAGGTGAACCGACCCCCCGCCCGGCGACTATGGGACAATAGGCCGCCCGCACGTCCGCGGCCGCCTCCCGATTCCGACAGAACCATGACGCAGCCTACCCGTCGCCAGTTGGCCAACGCCATCCGCTTCCTTGCCGCCGATGCGGTTGAAACCGCAAAGTCCGGCCACCCCGGCATGCCCATGGGCATGGCCGACATCGCCGAAGTCCTCTGGAACGACTACCTCCGCCATAACCCGAGCAACCCGCACTGGTTCAACCGCGACCGTTTCGTGCTGTCCAACGGCCATGGTTCGATGCTGCAGTACGCGCTGCTGCACCTGAGCGGTTACGACCTGCCGATCGAGCAGCTCAAGTTGTTCCGCCAGCTGGGCAGCCACACCGCCGGCCACCCGGAGCGCCATGAGACCCCGGGCGTGGAAACCACCACCGGCCCGCTGGGCCAGGGTTTCGCCAACGCCGTGGGCTTCGCCCTGGCCGAGAAGCTGCTGGCACAGCGCTTCAACCGCCCGGAGCTGGAAGTGGTCGACCACCGCACCTGGGTGTTCATGGGCGATGGCTGCCTGATGGAAGGCGTGTCGCATGAAGCGGCGTCGCTGGCCGGTACCTGGGGCCTGCACAAGCTGGTCTGCTTCTGGGACAACAACCACATCTCCATCGACGGCAACGTCGAGGGCTGGTTCACCGACAACACCCCGGAGCGTTTCGAAGCCTATGGCTGGAACGTGGTCCGTGACGTCGATGGCCACGACCCGGAAAGCATCAAGGCCGGCATCGAGGCCGCGCTGTCGCAGAGCGACAAGCCGACCCTGATCTGCTGCCGCACCACCATTGGTTTTGGTTCGCCGAACAAGGCGGGCAAGGAATCCAGCCACGGCGCACCGCTGGGCAAGGACGAACTGGAAGCCACCCGCAAGCAGCTGGGCTGGGAATACGGTCCGTTCGAGATCCCGCAGGCGATCTACGACGGCTGGCGCGCCAATGGCGCCGGCACCCTGCGCCAGGCCGAGTGGGAACAGCTGTTCGACAAGTACGCCAGCCAGTACCCGGGCGAGGCCGCCGAACTGACCCGTCGTTCGCACGGCGAACTGCCGGCCGACTTCGTTGCCAAGGCCGATGCCTACATCGCCCAGGTGGCGGCTGAAGGCCCGACGATCGCCTCGCGCAAGGCCTCGCAGCTGGCCATTGAAGCCTATGCTCCGCTGCTGCCGGAAATCGTCGGCGGCTCGGCCGACCTGGCGCACTCCAACCTGACCCTGTGGAAGGGCAGCAAGTCCGTTGCCAGCGACGACGCCAACGCCAACTACGTGTACTACGGCGTGCGCGAGTTCGGCATGACCGCCATTGCCAATGGCCTGGCCCTGCACGGTGGCTTCATTCCGTTCGACGCCACCTTCCTGGTGTTCAGCGACTACGCTCGCAACGGCGTGCGCATGAGCGCGCTGATCCCGGCCCACGCCATCCACGTCTATACCCACGACTCGATCGGCCTGGGCGAAGACGGCCCGACCCACCAGCCGGTGGAGCACCTGGCTTCGCTGCGCTACATCCCGAACAACGACGTGTGGCGTCCGTGCGATGCGGTCGAGTCGGCAGTGAGCTGGAAGGCCGCGATCACCCGCCAGGACGGTCCGAGCTGCCTGGTGTTCAGCCGCCAGAACCTGCCGCACCAGCCGCGCAACGCCGAGCAGATCGCCCAGATCGAGCGCGGTGGCTACGTGCTGGCCGATGCCGCCGGTACCCCGGACGTGATCCTGATCGCCACTGGTTCGGAAGTGTCGCTGGCAACCGAAGCCAAGGCCCAGCTGGACGCGGCCGGCCTCAAGACCCGCGTGGTCTCGATGCCGTCCACCGACGTGTTCCTGCGCCAGGATGCGGCCTACCGTGAATCGGTGCTGCCAAATGCCGTGCGCAAGCGCGTGGCCGTGGAAGCCGGCGTGACCGGTTTCTGGCGCCAGTTCGTCGGCCTGGACGGCGCGGTGGTCGGTATCGACACCTTCGGTGCCTCGGCGCCGGCCGACCAGCTGTACAAGCACTTCGGCATCACCACCGCCCACGTGGTGGAAGCGGCCAAGTCGCTGTAAGCAGCATCGCAGCGTGATGCAGGAAAGGCCGGCGCAAGCCGGCCTTTCTCGTTTTCCTGGGTAGATCCACGCCATGCGTGGACGAGAAAAGGGGACGGCGTGTTCCGCCCGACGGCGCCGCTGTCGCGTTGGCCTCTTCATCTGGCCTGCGTTCCTTGCGAAAAGGAGAGTCTGCCGAGACAACCTCAATAGTAAAAATGGTCAACAAGCGCGGCGCAGAAACCTATACTGGATTTGCGGAGTGTAAGGTGTGGCCTTACACTGGTGCTGCATGATCGTCAGCTTCAGGCATAAGGGCCTGAAGGCGCTCTATGAGCGGGGCGACATTTCCGGAGTCCGTGCCGATCATGTGGCTCGGTTGCGGCGTTTGCTTCTGCAGTTGGATCAAGCCCGGCTGCCTGGAGACATGGGGCTGCCCGGAAATCGCCTGCATCCCCTGCACGGAAGCTATAGCGGCTACTGGGCTGTGAATGTCTCGGCGAGTTGGCGATTGGTGTTCCGCTTTCGTGGGCTCGACGTCGAACTGGTCGATTACCTTGATTACCACTAGGAGTCTGCTCGATGCCGTTGCATGATCCGCCGCATCCAGGAGAATCGCTGCGCGAAGACATCCTGCCGGCGATCAGCATGTCCATCAGTGCGCTGGCGCAGCACCTTGGTTATTCCCGTGGACAGCTGTCGACCATCATCAACGGGCACGCCGGCATCTCTGCTGAACTCGCGTACCGTCTTGAACTTGCGGGCCTCGGCAGTGCTCGTATGTGGCTGGCGATGCAGGCGGCCTATGACCTGTGGCAGGTCGAGCATCGAGAGCATCCGCCCATTGCCCGCCTGTATCTTGAGGATGCAGTGAGGATAGAGCGGTAGATCCACGCCATGCATGGATGAAAAAGGGGACGGAGGGGATCAAGTCGTCTGTGCATGAACGACTTGATCCCCTCCGTCCCCCTTTCTCAGGCAGTGCGTGCCAGCGCCAGGCGCAGCAGTCGCGCGTCCAGGCGCTCTGCGAAATCCGTCGGGGCCTGTAGACCCATGCGCTGCAGGTACACCGCATCGCCGTCGCCGGCCGGTTGCCGCAACGCTGCCCAGACGGTACGCAGCTTGTCGCCGCGGGTCTGCGTGTTGGCCTTCAGCCAACCCAGCGCTTTCACCAGCACCTGCTCGATCTCGTTGAAGTCGCTGCCCAACGGATAGTCCGGCAGGCTGCCATCGGCGCGGAACGGTGCCAGCGCTGCCGCCAATGCCTGCGGCGTATTGCGCTGCAGGCGCACCGGGTGCGGTTGCGCGGTCGCCAGCAGCTTGCGCGCGGCATGTGCCTGCTGCAGCAGATCGCCCTGGAACGGGGCTTCGGTGATCGCGGTCATCGCATGCACGCAGTCCTCGTCGGTCAGACCTCGCAGGTCGGCGATGCCGTACTCGTTCAGGTAGATATCGCGCAGGTGGCGCGGGATGGTGGTGTGCCCGTAGTTCCAGCGCACGTTGGATTCGCGGCGGCCCTTGTCATCGCGCGCGGCGCGGAACATCAGCACGCTGCGCGCTTCCGGCAGGGCATGTGCCATCGCCACGAAGTTGTACTGGCCGCCCACGCCGGATACCACGCGGCCATCGTCCAGCGCGTCCGACACCGCCGCGCCCAGCGCGGTGGCCATCATGCAGGAGTTGAAGAAGCGCGCATGGCGGCGCTGCAGGCGTTCCAGCGTTTCGTTGCCGCCGTACAGCTGGTTGATCTCGCTGATGCGGCGCATGCCGATCGCGCGGCATTCGTCTTCCGGCAACGTGCGCAGCCATTCGTAGAATTCCGGCGAGCCCAGGTAGAACGCGCCGTGCAGGTACTCACCCTCGGCGGCCAGGGTGGCGTGGTCGATCGACAACGTGCTGCCGTTCTCGATGCGCTGCATCAGCGCCAGGTCGTCGTGCACCTTGCGCTTGATCACCCCGGTCTGCACCAGCCGGCGGAAGCCCTCGTTGAGCATCTCGCTGCAGCCGTACAGGCCGACCTCGAACGGATCCAGCCCGCCGATCTCCTGCACCAGCGGGTGGCTGGCCAGCTGCGGATCCAGCGCGTGCAGCACGCGGCGGTAGCGCGCGTTGTCGGTGTGGCGCAGCACAAGCGCATGGCTGAGTGCATCGGCCAGCGTGCCGATACCGATCTGCAGGGTGCCGCCGTCGCGCACCAGCGTGCTGGCGTACAGGCCGATGGCGTAGTCGGCATCGCCGACCGGCTGCCGCGGCAGCCCGAACAGCGCCGGGTACGGTGGTGGCGGAGTGATCACCAGATCGAAGAACGACACATCGACCGTTGCCGAGCCGCCCAGATAGGGCAGCTGCGGATCGATCTCGGCGATCATCAATGGGCGCGGCAGGCCGCGCGCGGTCATCGCATCCAGCGTGTCCTGGGTAATGTCGTTGTTGCACGACAGGGAAAGCCGGCGGTCGTTCGGGCGCATCGCCACCTTCTGCACGATCACCTGCGGTGCGCGCTGCGCCACCGCGTCGGCGGCATGGGTGTAGTTCAGGCTGGTATAGCTGGATTGTGCCTGCCGCGACCCGAGCAGGGCGCCGGACTGCATGTAGAACTCTTCCACCTGCACATGTGCCGGCAACGCGTCGCGCGCGATCGCATCGGCATAGGCCAGGCGCGGGAAATCGTCGCCGAAATGGCGCTGCGCGAACGGCGCCAGGAAGCGCGCTTCCAGACCGTTGCCGCGCGCCTTCGGCGGGTTCAGCGACAGTGCGGTATACAGCTGCAGCGGCCGCGAAGGGTCGTGCTCGACGCGTGCGTAGAGGGCATTGAGCAGCCGGTGCGGCTTGCCCAGTGCCAGCGGTGCCCCGATCCGCAGCGGCCCGTCCACGCGCGCAAACAACCAGTCGACGGCGGCGTCCAGGTCGGTGAGGTGTTCGGTCATGCGGGGCGGTCCTGCGTGTGGGGGAGTGCGGGCATTACAGCATGTCGGGCTTGAACCGCCGTCGACGCGAGACTTCCGCGCCGGACACCATGAACTGCCCATCGCCGCGGTAATGCACCGTGCGCGGCAGCTTCGGCCGGGGCGCGACGTGGGCGCGCACGATTTCCCAGATGAACAGGTTGCTCGATGCCACCTGGCTGTCGTCGTACAAGCGGCATTCGAAGTTCGAGTGGCATTGCCCGACCAGTGGCGCGCCGACCTCGCGTGCGGGCAACGCGTCGAGCCCGAACCGGGCGAACTTGTCGACCTCGCGGCCGCTGCAGTTGCCGATGTCGACCACGGTATCGAGCAGCTCCACGCCGGGTACGTTGATCACGCACTCGCCACTACTGACGGCCAGTGCATGGCTGTGGTTTTCATTCCACAGGTAGGTGGCGACCAACGACGGCGAAAAGCCCATCACCATGTGCCAGCCCATCGTCATCAGGTTGCGCTGGCCCTGCCACGCGGTACTGACCAGCACGATCGGGCCGGGTTCGAGGAAGCGGCGCGCCTGCTCGACCGGGAAATCCTTCTTGGGCAGCGCTTTCATCCGGGGCCTGGGGCGGGAGGAATCGATGCTGGCGCAGCCGGGATGAACCCGGAGTCGAGGGGCTTGACAGATGATTCGATTACGCGCGTAATCGAGATGTCGATTACGGATGTAAACCATGACCCCGATCAGCGAAGCCGAAGCCGTTGTGATGGAGGTGCTGTGGCAGCAGGCACCACGGAGTGCCGATGACGTGGTGGCCGCGCTGGCCCATCGCGACTGGGCCGAGCCGACCATCAAGACCCTGCTCAACCGCCTGCTGACCAAGGGCGCGATTGCCGCCGAGCGCGATGGACGACGCTATCTGTACCGGCCTCTGCTGCAGCGCCAGGCCTGGGTGGAGGCGCAGAGCCAGGACTTCATCGGGCGCGTCTTCGAGGGCCGCGTGGCGCCACTGGTGGCGCACTTCAGCGAACGTGGGCAGCTGAGCGCGCAGGACATTGCCGAACTGAAGAAGCTGATCCAGGAGCTGGACCATGACTGAGCTGCTCGACGGACTGTGGCAGGCCAGCCTGTGGCTGGCGGTGGGCGTGATCCTGCTGGCAGTAATGCGACCGCTGCTGGTGCGGATGGGCGGTGCGGGGCTGGCCTACCGCAGCTGGTGGCTGCTGCCGATGCTGCTGGTGGCACTGATGCTGCCGTTGCCGCAGGTTGCGCTGTTGCAGCAGGTGCCCACGCTGCCACTGAAAGTGATGCCCGGTGCGCTTGATAGCGTGGCCGGGCATTCGCTTTCATGGGCCGGGCTGTTGTTCACGCTGTGGGCACTTGGCGCGGGTATCTGCCTGCTGCGCGACCTGCACGCACAACGTCGTTTCGAACGGCGGATGGGTCCCCTGACGCCGCGCACCGATGGCAGCTGGCAGGCCAGCGGCGATCCCGGCCTGCCCGCGCTGGTGGGCCTGTGGCGGCCGCGCATCGTGGTCGGCCCGGCATTCGACCAGCAGTTCAGTGCACAGGAGCAGGGCCTGATCCTGCAGCACGAGCGCAACCACCGTCGCAACGGCGATCACTGGGCCAACGGCGCTCTGCTGCTGGCGCGCGTGGTGTTCTGGTTCCACCCGCTGCTGCCATGGGCCGCACGCCGCTTCCTGCGCGATCAGGAACTGGCCTGCGATGCCCGCACCATCGGTCCGCAGCCTGCGCTGCGCGGCCTGTATGCCAGCACGCTGCTGAAGGCGCAGCTGGTCCACCCGGTTGCGCCCGCGGTTTGCCATTGGCGCAGCCAACCCGTGTTGAAGGAGCGTATCGCCATGTTGAAGCAGTCCAAGCGGAAGGCATTGCCGTGGGTGTCCGGGCAGGTGCTGGTGGTCGGGTTGTGTGTGGGCATGGGGGCGGTGGCATGGGCCAGCCAGGGCGGTGCGGCCGGTGGCACCCGGATCGGTGTCGAGCCGTTCGAACATGCGCAGGACGATGCGGCCAAGGTGGGGTTGGACCGGCCGATCCAGGTGGACAAGATGCCGCCGCCGTCCTATCCGAAGTCCGCCGTCGAGCAACGCCAGGTAGGCGTGGTCAATCTGCGCATCGAAGTGGATGCACAGGGCCATCCGACCGATGTGCGGGTACTCAGTGCGACCAATCCGGGGGTGTTCGACGCCGTCTCCGTCGCCGCCGCGCGCAGCTGGACCTATCGTCCCGCGGTGAAGAACGGCAAGCCGGTGGCCGGTGCCGTACGCATTCCGATCACCTACGCCATGGATGACACCGAGGACGCGAAGTGAAGTCCGCGCCGCTGTTGATGATGGCAGCGCTGCTGGTGGGGTGTGCAACCCAGGATCGCCTGACCACCGTCGATACCCGCAGCGAGAATGTCGGTCACCAGCGGCTGCAGCCGCAGGCGGGCGGCGACAGTGGGCAGCTGCAGGTGTATTCGCTGGGTGCGACCGAGGGCTACCGGATGCCGCAACTGTACGCGGCACCGGACCCGGAGGTCGGGGATAGCGACCCGCGCGCGGAACTGGCGCCGACCACCATCTGCCTGCAGGTGGTGGTTGATGCCAATGGCGCCGTGGAGCGAAGCCTGCCATTGACCGATCGTCCGGAGTGCGCGGCAGGGGCTGCACGCGAGAACGCGCCCCTGCTGCAGGCTGCGCAGGAAGCCGTGGCGATGTGGAAGTACTCGTCCGCAGCGGTCTGCCACTTCGCGGCCGGCAAGGTGCCTGCCGACCGCGGCGACTGCCGCGGCGCCGAGCGCGTCGAGCCGGTAGCGGTCACCCTGCAATATGCCTTCACCTTCGAGATCGTGAAGGGCCAGCACGTGGTGCGCACGCAGGGAAAATGATCGCTCGCGATGACCGGGGTAGCGCCGGGCCATGCCCGGCGGGCGCAGCGGCGTGGATCAGGCCCCGCCCTGGATGTTGGCCTTCACTGCGGGCTGCATCAGCTTCGGTTCTTCCAGCGTCGCATCGCGGGCCTGGCGCACGCTGACGAACTCTGCCTCGGCTACGCCGTCGTGCACGTGGATGTTGTGCGCGCGCTGTTCGCCGATGGTGGTCTCGTTGGCGAACCCGCGGCCACCCGGGCCGTAGTCGTGGCAGACGAATACGCGCGTCGCATCGGGCAGGGCCAGCAGACGCTGGATCGAGCGGTACAACTGCGCGGCATCGCCGCCCGGGAAATCGCAGCGGGCGGTGCCGCCATCGGGCATGAACAGCGAGTCGCCGGTGAACAGCGCATCGTCGATCAGATAGGCGATGCTGTCGCTGGTGTGGCCGGGCACGGCGATCACCTGGCAGCGCAGTTCACCCAAAGCGAACGTCTCGCCATCGCTGAACAGGTGGTCGAAGATCTCATCGGCCGCGGGAAGCTGCAGGCCATAGCGCGGTGCGAACGTGGCCTGCACCGCGCGGATACCTTCACCGATGGCCAGCGTGGCCTGCGGGAAGCGCTGCTTGAGCCGACGCCCCGCCGACACATGGTCGGCGTGGGCGTGGGTTTCCAGCAGCCAGCGCAGCTGCAGGCCCTGCTGTTCGATGGCCTGCAGCACGTCGCGCAGCGGTGACTCGCTGCTGGCGTCGGTGTCCGGGTCGTAGTCCAGGACCGGGTCGATCAGCGCTGCCTCGCCACTTGCCGGGTCGCTGACCAGATAGCTGAAGGTGTTGCTGTCACGGTGGAAGAACGACTGCACCTGGACCGACATTGGAACGCTCCTCAGCGCGTGCCGAGCACGCGGTTCAGCAACTGCGCCAGGTTCTCACCGGCCAGTCGCAGCTGCGCTTCGGCCAGCGGCCGATAGCGCTCGGTGTATTCGTCACCGATTTTACGCGTGGCCGGATAAACGCCAGCTTGCATGGAAATGCGGCAGCTGGCCTCGGCCCACGTCTGCGGGTCGCGCTGCGGGTTGGACTGGCGCGCCAGCTTCGGCGCGCGCTGGCTCTGCAGTACCGGCAGATAGCCGGCATCGTCCAGCTTGCGGGCGTTCAGCATGCCGCTGTCCCACAGCGAATGCAGGTTGGTACCACGGTTGCCGAACTGCAGCTGGAAATCGTTGCCGCCCTTGTCATGGGCGTAGCCGGCGTGCATCGGCTGGTGGATGTCACCCACCAGGTGCACGACGAACTTCAGCGCCTGCAGGCGCTCGCCGTCGGTCAGGCTGCGGTCGCCGAGGATGGCACTCTGTGCTTTCAGTGCCTCGACAATGCAGTTGCCGCTTTTGCAGTGCTTCGGTGCTTCGTAGTGGCAGTTGTCTTCGGCGATGTTGACGTAGTGCCAACCGGCCGAGCGACGGCCCAGGCCGGGGTCCTTGGCGCGCAGCTGATCGGCCCAGGGCGCGATGCTGGCCAGGGTGGCGTCTGGCTCGGTGGCCAGCAGACGGTCCACTTCGGCGCGGGCGGCGGGGTTGAGGCGGGCGTCGGCGACTTCGGCAACCAGGCGGTGGCCTTGTGCGCCCCAGGCATGGGCCGGGGCGGAAGCGGACAGCAGGGCCGGCGCCAGGGCGGCGGCGAGGAACAGGGAGTGCAGGGCTTTCATGCGCACATTCTAGCGGGCCTCGGCAGGCCCGGGCTTGATCACGCCTGGTGTTCGCCACGCGGCCTTGATGCGGCGGCCGCTAGGGTGGCCCGTGCACATGCGGGGAGGGGCCGATGGCGATCACGGACAGGCGCATCATGGCCGGGCATCCCGATGACGACGGGTTCGCTGCCGCGTTCGATGCCCAGGTGGTCTGGCGCATGCGCTGGGCCTGCGCCGTGGCCGGGGCGTTCTCGCTGGGCTTTGCCGTGCTCGATACCTACTGGTTGCCGCCGGACGTGCACGCGCCGGTGCTGCGCTGGCGGCTGGGCGTTCTGCTGCCGGCACTGCTGCTCGGCGTCGCGCTGACCTTCGTGCCGGTGCTGCGGCGCCACCTGCAGTGGCTGGGCGGCAGCGTCGTGCTGGTCAGCGGGCTGGCGCTGGTGACCATGATCTGGACCGCGCACCGTGCCGGCGTGGACTACCCCTACGAAGGCATCAGCCTGTTCCTGTTGTTGAACTACTTTCTGTGCGGGCTGCGCTTCGGGGTAGCGACGCTGACCGGAACCCTGATCGCGCTGGCCTTCGTGCTGGCCGAGCTGCAGGTGGGCCGGCACTGGGCGCAGATGCTGCAGAGCGTGATGTTCGTGCTGGCCAGCAACCTGGCCGGCATTGTCGGCAGCTACATTTCCGAACGGCAGGCGCGTGCAACGTGGCGGGCCGAGCAACGCCTGGATGCATTGGCCAACCACGATGGGCTGACCGGCCTGCTGAACCGGCGCGCCTTCGATCGCCAGGCCAACCAGATCTTCCAGCGCTATCTGCGTACACCGCATGCGCGTGGCGCACTGCGCATCGCCATGATCGATATCGACTACTTCAAGCGCTACAACGACCACCACGGCCATCCCGCCGGTGACACCGTGCTGCATGCGGTGGCGACGACCCTGGCTGCTCAGCTGCGTGGTAGCGACTCGGTGGTGGCACGCTACGGCGGGGAAGAGTTCGTGGCGCTGGGGCACTGGGCGCCGGGACAACCGGAATCAGCGCCGTTCGAGCAGCTTCGGCAAGAGGTGCAGGCGCTGGCGATCGCACATGCCGATTCGGATGCGGCCCCGGTGGTGAGCGTGAGCATCGGTGTGGCACGCTGGCATGACGATGGTGGCGATACGCTGGAACAGGCATTGGCGCGGGCCGATGCAGCGCTGTACCGCGCCAAGGAAGGCGGCCGCAACCGGGTGGAAGTGGCGCCGGATCAATAATCGACTGAAAGGCGGCCCGTTCATGCTTCTGTAGAGCCGAGCCATGCTCGGCTGATCTTCTTCGGGTACCTGCGCGCTCCGCGCGATAGCCGAGCATGGCTCGGCTCTACAGAAGAGCGCGCCTCTGCATGATTTCCAAAAAAAAGCCCCGGCAAAGACCGGGGCAACATGCTGCGAGGGTTTTGCGTTCAGCGGGGGAGCGGGGGGAAGCCCCCGCGCCCGGCACACGCTTAGAACTTGAAGACGTACGACGCGCCGTAGACCAGCGGATCGATGTTGACTGTGCCGATCTTCTCGCCGTTCAACTTCACCTTGCTGTCGATGTCGATCCAGCGCATGTCCACGCGCAGGGCGCCCTTCTCGCCGATCGCGAAGTCGATGCCGGCATGCGCGGCCAGGCCCCACGAATCCTGCAGCTTCAGCTTGCTGCCGGCCAATGCGCCGGTGGTGTCTTCGCTGAAGAAGGTCGTGTAGTTCACGCCGGCGCCGACGAACGGCGAGACCTTGCCCTTGCTGTTGAAGTGGTACTGCAGGGTCACCACCGGCGGCAGCTGCTTGGTGCTGCCCACGCGGCCCAGGCCGTTGATGTTGATGTCGTGCTTGAACGGCAGCGCGGCCAGCACTTCGATGCCCAGGTTGTCGGCGATGAAGTACTCGCCGGTGATGGTCGGCTTGACGTCGTTGTCGACGTCGACCTTCAGGGTGTGGCCGGCCAGCCAGCCGTTGTTCGACTTCGGCGCCACCTGGTGGACGCCGGCCGAGACGGTCCAGTCACGCTTGGACTGGGCCATGGCCGGGGCGGCGGCGAGGGACAGGGCAGCGGCCAGGCCGGCCAGGATCAGGGGGGAGGTCTTGCGCATGGGGGTGATCTCGTTGCTGGGTGGATGGCGACAGTCTCGGCCTCACGCCGCGCTAACGCTTTGATCCGGATCAAATCCTGTCCGCCCGCCCTCTGGCGCGGGGGCTGGCCCACGGTGGCCAGCCCCGGTTTGCTAGACTTGTGGGCCCTATCCATCCCGCCGCACCCGTCGCGGCCGCAGGAGCTTGAGAACATGGCAATCAAGGTTGGTATCAACGGTTTCGGTCGCATCGGGCGTAACGTCCTGCGCTCGGCGGTGCTGAACTTCGGCGACGACATCGAAATCGTGGCCATCAACGATCTGCTGGAGCCGGATTACCTGGCGTACATGCTCAAGTACGACTCCGTGCACGGCCGCTTCAAGGCCGACGTGGCCGTGCAGGGCAACGACCTGCTGGTGAACGGCAAGAAGATCCGCCTGACCCAGGAACGCGACCCGGCCAACCTGAAGTGGGACGAAGTCGGCGCCGACGTGGTGCTGGAAGCCACCGGCCTGTTCCTGACCAAGGAAACCGCGCAGAAGCACATCGATGCCGGCGCGAAGAAGGTCATCATGTCGGCCCCGTCGAAGGACGACACGCCGATGTTCGTGTTCGGCGTGAACGACAAGACCTACGCCGGCCAGGCCATCATTTCCAACGCGTCGTGCACCACCAACTGCCTGGCCCCGCTGGCCAAGGTCATCAACGACAAGTGGGGCATCAAGCGTGGCCTGATGACCACGGTGCATGCGGCCACCGCCACCCAGAAGACCGTCGATGGCCCGTCCAACAAGGACTGGCGCGGCGGCCGTGGCATCCTGGAAAACATCATTCCGTCGTCCACCGGTGCGGCAAAGGCCGTCGGCGTGGTCATTCCGGAACTGAACAAGAAGCTGACCGGCATGAGCTTCCGCGTCCCGACCTCCGACGTGTCGGTGGTCGACCTGACCGTCGAGCTGGAAAAGGAAGCCACCTACGCCGAGATCTGCGCCGAAGTGAAGGCACAGAGCGAAGGCCCGCTGAAGGGCATCCTGGGCTACACCGAAGACAAGGTCGTGGCCACCGATTTCCGCGGCGAGACCTGCACCTCGGTGTTCGACGCCGAGGCCGGCATCGCCCTGGACGGCACCTTCGTCAAGCTGGTCACCTGGTACGACAACGAGTGGGGCTACTCGAACAAGTGCCTGGAAATGGCCAAGGTCGTCGCCGCCAAGTAAGGCCGGCGAAGATCGCACGCGGACCCCGGCCTGGCCGGGGTTCGTCGTTTATGGGGCCAGCCCTGTCGTAGCATGGGCCGGTCGACCGCTGCCGCTGGGGCGCGGGATTGCAATGGAAGCATGCAATGGAAGCACTCATAGCCCTGGTGGTACTGGTTCTGCTGGCCATCCCGCTGCTGCTGGTGGTGGCGCTGGTGATGATTGCTGGCCTGCGCCGCCGTGTGGCCGCGCTGGAGGCCGCCATGGCTGCCGCGCCGGCCGCCCGGCCGGTTGCAGCCGAGCCTGCGCCGGAACGGTCTGCGCCCCTGCCTGTGGCCGGCGTCGATCCGCCGTTCCTGCGGCCGGTGGCGGCTGCCGCACCGCCTCCGCCCCAGCCAACGCCACCGCCGGTGCGCGAAGCGGTGTCTGCGGCAGTGGAGGCGCCGCGCCCGGTCGCACCACCGCCGGTGCCACCCGCGCCGGTGCAGCCGCCGTTGCCCCCCGAACCGGCACTGCCCAACTTCATCGAGCGCGGCATTGGCGCGGTCAAGCGTTGGTTCACCGAGGGCAACGTGCCGGTCAAGATCGGCATGCTGGTACTGCTGGCCGGTGTTGCTGCGCTGTTGAAGTACGTCAGCGACCAAGGCTGGCTGGTGTTGCCGATCGAGCTGCGCCTGGCCGGCGTCACGGTGGGTGCGCTGGGCCTGTTGGCGTTCGGCTGGCATCAGCGCGAGCGCCGGCGCCTGTTCGCGCTGGCGCTGCAGGGCGGTGCCATCGGCGTGCTGCTGTTGACCATCTTCGCCGCGTTCAAGCGGTTCGAGCTGCTCAACCCCGGGTTTGTCTTCGCCAGTTCGATCGCGCTGGTGGCCGGCCTGTGCGTGCTGGCGGTGGTGCAGAACTCGCGCACGTTGGCGGTGCTGGGCATCCTCGCCGGCTTCATGGCACCGCTGTGGCTGTCCACCGGCAGTGGCAACCACGTGGGGCTGTTCAGCTACTACGCGGTGCTCAACGCTGGCATCTTCGCCATCGCCTGGTTCCGTCCGTGGCGTGCGCTGAACCTGCTTGGCTTCGCTTTTACCTTCGGCATCGGTACGTTCTGGGGCGTGTTGCAGTACGCGCCGGACAAGTTCAGCAGCACCGAGCCGTTCCTGCTGCTGTTCTTCGCCTTCTACCTGTTGATCCCGCTGCTGTACGCGCGCCGGCAGCCCGCCGGGCGACGTGACCTGGTCGACGGCAGCCTGGTGTTCGGCACGCCCCTGGTTGCCTTCTCGATGCAGGCGGGCATGCTGCACGAGCAGCCGATGACGCTGGCGCTGTGCGCGCTGGGCCTGGCGGCGATCTACGCCGTACTGGCGCGGGCACTGATCGCGCGCGCGTCTTACACCGTGCTGGCGCAGTCGCATGCGGTGCTGGCGGTGGGCTTCGCCACGCTGGCGGTGCCGCTGGCATTGTCTGCGCGTGCCACCGGCGCGGTGTTCGCACTGGAAGGTGCGGGCCTGGCCTGGCTGGGCCTGCGCCAGAAGCGCTGGCTGCCGCAGGTGTCCGGCGCGTTGCTGCAGATCGGTGCTGCGTTCGCCTTTGTGGCCGGCGCCGACCACTGGCTCGACGACGCACGCGTCCTGCTCAACCCGACCGCCATCGGCGCGTTGCTGCTGGCCATTGCCGGCTTCGCGTCGGCGTGGAGTTACCAGCGCAGGGAGCGCCATGAGATCGCACTGGTCTACTATCTGTGGGGTCTGCTGTGGTGGCTGGGCGGTCTGGTGCACGAGATCTTCCGCTTCTTCCCGCACCGCACCCAGGCCGACGCGCTGCTTGTGCTGGTCGCAGCCACGGCCTGGCTGGCGGCTGAAGTGCAGCGCCGCCAGCCGGCACGCGCGCTGGGCGTCACCGCGCTGGCGATGCTGGCCCTGGGCTTCCCGCTGGCGCTGATGCAGAGCGATGCGCACCAGCAGCCGTTCGCCGGCTATGGCGCGCTGGCCTGGGCGGTGTTCGCGGCGCTGGGCGTCCGTACGTTGCTGTGCCTGCGCCAGGGCGGCAACACCGTGGCACGTATCGCGCAGTTCCTGTGGTGGCTGCTGTGGCCGTCGCTGCTTTCGCTGCTGGCCCTGTGGGGCGGTGGCGAGGCCGGGCTGGCACAGGGCTGGACGCTGCTGCTGTTCACGCTGCCGTGGCTGCTGATGGCGGCGCTGTCGTTGTGGCGCTGGGACGCACTGCGGTGGCCCCTGGGGGCTGCCTTCGACAGCGTGCGCCTGCCGTTGCAGTGCGTGCTGTTCGGCCTGCTGTCCTCAGGCTGGCTGTTCGGCCAGTTGCTGCCGGGTGACGCAGCGCCGCTGCCGTGGCTGCCGGTGTTGAACCCGGCCGAGCTGGGGCAGTGGTTGAGCCTGGCGCTGCTGGCGCGGTGGCTGTACCGCGGACAGGCGCCGCAGGCACTGGTGAAGATCCGGCTGCCGCTGTTGGCATTGGCCATCTTCGTCGCGCTGACCAGCCTGGTGCTGCATGGCGTGCATCAGTGGGGCGGCCTGTCGTGGAGTTCGTCGATGATGCGTTCCAGCCTGGCGCAGACCAGCCTGACCGTGCTGTGGAGCGTGCTCGGCGTGATCGCCTGGGTCTGGGGTTCGCGCCGCGGCCAGCGCGTGTTGTGGATGGTCGGTGCCGTGCTGATGGGTGTGGTACTGGCCAAACTGGTCATTGTTGATCGCCAGCACCTGGGCAACCTGCTGGGCATTGCATCGTTCATCGCCTACGGCCTGCTGTGCACGGTCGTGGGTTATCTGGCACCGGCACCGCCCAGCGCGGCGCCGACCGTGGAGGAAAAACAATGAAGACGTGGAGCAGGGCGCTGCTGCCGGCGATGTTCGGCATGCTGGCCGCCGTCACCGCACAGGCTGCCGATTACCGTACCCAGTATGCCGAACAGTGGCCGCTGACGTTGTCCAGCGCACAATCGGGTGCCTACCGTGTCGTGCTGGAACCGGCGATCTACCGTCGCTCCGGTAGCGCAGACCTGGGTGACGTGCAGGTGTTCAATGCCGCCGGCCAATCGTTGCCGTCGGCATTGCTCGCGCCGGACCAGCCGCTGGCACAACCGCCGGTGCAGCGGGAACTGCCGTGGTTCGCGTTGCCGCCGCTGGCCGAAGCACAGCGTAACGACCTGCAGTTGCTGACCGAGCGCGATACCGATGGCCGTGTCCGTCGCGTGGAAGCACGTGTGACTGGCGGTGCAAGGGCCAACGGGCAGGGCGGCTGGCTGATCGACGCCAGTGTGCTGGGCCAGCAGCCGCTGGCGGCGCTGGTACTGGATTGGGCCGACAGTGGCCAGCCGTTGCAGGCTCAGGTGCAGCTGGACGTCAGCGACGACCTGCAGCATTGGCGTGCACTTGGCCGCGACATTCCGCTGGTGGACCTGCAGCGCGCCGGCAAGCGCCTGCTGCAGCGCCGCCTGCAGGTGGATGGGGAAGCGCGCTATCTGCGCGTGCTGGCGCAGGGCGATGCCCGTCTGCCAACGTTGCGCAGCGTACTGGCCGAGCTGCCGCCGGCACCGGCCACACTGCCATGGGAGTGGTTGTCGCTGGCACCGACCTCGAAGGGCAAGGGCGAGTACACCTTCGAGATGGATGGCCGCTTCCCGGCGGCGCGTGCCGACGTGGCCAGCACTGACAACAGCCTGGTGCAGTGGACATTGTTCAGTCGCGATGACGAGAGTGCAGAGTGGCAGCGGCGCAGTGCGCCGTGGATTGCCTATCAGCTGCAGCAGGGCGCGCAGGGCCAACGGCAGCAATCGGCCGCGCAACCGCTGGGCGGCGTGCACCGCGATCGTTACTGGAAGCTGGTGGCGAACCCCGCCGAAACGGCAACCGCACCCACCCTGCGCCTGGGTTATCAACCCGAAGTGCTGGTGTTCCTGAGCCAGGGAGCAGCGCCATATGCACTGGCAGTGGGCAGCGCGACCGCGCGCCGCATGGAAGCGCCGATCGGCGTGCTGATCGAGGAACTGCGGCAGCGTAATGATCCGTCGTGGCAGCCGACGCTGGCGCGCCTGGAAGGCAGTCCGGAACCGCTGGCCGGCGATGCGGCGCTGAAGCCTCAGCACGATTGGAAGGCGTGGTTGCTGTGGGCGCTGCTGGGGCTGGGTGTGTTGGTTGTTGGCGGCCTGGCGGTCAGCCTGCTTCGGCAGAAGCCGGCGCCTTCGGCGTAGGTTCCGGCGAACGGCGCAGCCCCTCGTGGGTGGGCGGTTGGTCGCGTAAAGCAAAAGCCGTGCTTGGCCGGGCGGGGTGGGTTCGCGGGAGACGCCGCAAGTACGTCCTTGTAGGCTTGGCAGCCGCATCCATGCGGCTGACACCCCGTGAACCCACCCCGCCCGGCCTCTGACAGTTTCCGGTTGCGTCCACCCACGGAAGAGAAAAAAGAAGAGCAAAAGCAAAGCAGCTTCGCTGGGCGCTTCTTGTAGAGCCGAGCCCACGCTCGGCTGCTGCTCGCGGTAGACCCAGCCGAGCATGGGCTCGGCTCTACATTAGTTTCTCCGACATCAGAAACCGCTCTTGCCTTTGCCATCCGCTCCGTCACATGAACCTGTCGAGGCCGGGGCGGTGTGGGTTGGCAGGGTGTCAGCCGCATGGATGCGGCTGCCAAGCCTCCATGGACGGATTCACGGCGCCCCCTGCCAGCCCACACCGCCCCGGCCCACCCCCAGCATCATGAAGCGTCAGCGCTTTGGCAGTTGCTGTTGCCGTTGCCGTGCGCCTCTGCCTGCCGCAGGCATCGACCCTCCCACCACCCGCACCCGATACAATGGCCGTCTGCCGTACCCCGGCATCCCGTCCCTGAGCCAAAGAGTTGCCCATGTCCATCGTCCGCATGACCGACCTCGACCTCTCCGGCAAGCGCGTGCTGATCCGCCAGGATCTGAACGTGCCGATCGAGAATGGCCGCATCACTTCCGAACAGCGCATCACCGCTTCGCTGCCGACGCTCAAGCGTGCGCTGGAGCAGGGCGCGGCGGTGATGGTCACCTCGCATCTGGGGCGCCCGAAGGAAGGCGTGTGGAGCGAAGCCGATTCACTGGCCCCGGTGGCTGCGCGCCTGTCCGAGCTGCTCGGCCGCGAAGTGCCGCTGGTGCGTGACTGGGTCGACGGCGTCGAGGTGCAGCCGGGCCAGCTGGTGCTGCTGGAAAATTGCCGCATGAACGTCGGCGAGGGCAAGGACGATGAAGCCCTGTCGAAGAAGTACGCGGCGCTATGCGATGTGTTCGTGATGGATGCCTTCGGCACCGCGCACCGTGCGCAGGCCTCCACCCATGGTGTCATCCGCTTCGCACCGGTCGCGGCCGGTGGCCCGCTGCTGATGGCCGAGCTGGACGCGCTGGCGCAGGCGCTGGATGCACCGGCCAAGCCGTTGCTTGCCATCGTCGCCGGCAGCAAGGTCAGCACCAAGCTGGAACTGCTGGCCAACCTGGTCGGCAAGGTCGATCAGCTGATCGTGGGTGGCGGCATCGCCAATACTTTCATTGCTGCCGCTGGCCATAACGTCGGCAAGTCGCTGTATGAACCGGACCTGCTGGACACGGCGAAGAAGATCGTGGCCGATGCGAAGGCGCGTGGCGCCGACATTCCGTTGCCGGTGGACGTGGTCACCGCCAAGCAGTTCCTGCCCGACGCTGCCGCGGAAGTGAAGGCGGTCGATGCCGTTGCCGAAGACGACCTGATCCTGGACATCGGCCCGCAGACCGCCGCGCAGTACGCGCAGCTGATCGAGAAGGCCGGCACCGTGGTCTGGAACGGCCCGGTCGGCGTGTTCGAGTTCGAGGCCTTCAGCAAGGGCACCGAAGCGCTGGCCCGCGCGATCGCCAGCTCGAGGGCGTTCTCCATCGCCGGCGGTGGGGACACCCTGGCCGCGGTCGACAAGTTCGATATCGCCGGCGACGTCAGCTACATCTCAACTGGTGGTGGTGCGTTCCTGGAGTTCCTGGAAGGCAAGACCCTGCCTGCAGTGGCCGCACTCGACGCGCGCGGCGCATGAGTGGCGAGCGCGGCAAGGATGTGCTGTTCTTCGACCTGGACGGCACGCTGATCGATTCGCAGGTGGGCATCACCGCCTGCATCGCCTATGCGCTGCAGAAGATGGAGTACCCGGTGCCGCCGCAGGACACCCTGCGGGGCTGGATCGGTCCGTCGCTGCGTACCACCTTCATGCCGCTGTTCGGTGAACCGGCGCGGGTGGAACAGGCAGTGGGCTACTACCGGGAGCGCTTCGATGTCGAAGGCTGGCGCGAGCACACGGTGTACCCGCAGGTGGAGGACACCCTGCGCACGTTGCATGGTCGCGGCCACCGCCTGGCGGTGGTCACGGCCAAGAACGAGCCGCATGCGCGCCGCATCCTTGCTTACCTGCCGTTCGGCGGGCTGTTCGAGGAGATCGTCGGTTCGACCCTGGACGGCTCGCGCAGCCACAAGCCGGAACTGGTCGGCGAGGCGTTGCGTCGGCTGCAGGTGCAGCCTGCGCAGTGCTGGATGATCGGCGACCGCCGCATGGACATCGAAGGCGCGCGCCACCACGGCCTGCGCAGTGTGGGCGTGCTGTGGGGCTTTGGCGGTGAGGCCGAACTGACCGAAGCCGGCGCGGGTCAGCTGGCCCGTGAGCCGGCGCAGCTGACGACGCTGTTGGCCTAGGCTCCTGTAGAGCCGAGCCCATGCTCGGCTGCTTCGGCCTATGCCCAGCCGAGCATGGGCTCGGCTCTACAGAACTGCCTGCGCCGGCGTATGTCCAGGTGATGTCCGTTCCATGACCCGCGAAGACAAGCGGCACAAGGCTGTAACCGTATACATGCGACGTGAAGGATGTGCTAATTTCCGTCCTTTACCGGGAGAGGCCCATTCACCATGTTCGAGCGTCAGCGTCGCACCAAGATCCTTGCCACCCTCGGTCCGGCCACTGATCCGCCGGGCGTGCTGGAGGATCTGTTCCGCGCCGGCGTCAACGTGGTACGCCTGAACTTCAGCCATGGCGACCCCTCCGGCCAGGCCAAGCGTGCCGCCGAAGTGCGTGCCGCCGCTGCCCGCGTGGGCGTGGAAGTGGGCATTCTGGCCGACCTGCCGGGCCCGAAGATCCGTATCGAGCGCTTCGCCGAAGGCAAGGTGCAGCTCAAGGCGGGTGACCGCTTCGACCTGATCGCCAGCACCAACGCCGGCCCCGGCGATGCGACCCAGGTGGGCGTCAGCTACCTCGGCCTGCCGCAGGACGTCGGCCCGGGCGATGTCCTGCTGCTCGATGATGGCCTGATGCAGCTGCAGGTGGTGGAGGTGCAGGGCGAGCGCATCATCAGCACCGTGCTCAACGACGGCGCGCTGTCTGATCGCAAGGGACTGAACAAGCAGGGCGGTGGCCTCTCGCTGGGCGCACTGACCGAGCGCGACAAGGAACTGATCGGCATCGTCGCCAAGATCGGTGTCGACTTCATCGCCGTGTCGTTCTGCCGCAACGCGCAGGACATGAACGACGCGCGCGAGATCGCCCGCTCGCACGGCTGCGATGCCGCGCTGGTGTCGAAGATCGAGCGCACCGAGGCGATCGAGAACCTGGAAGAGATCGTCGAGGCCAGTGACGTTGTGATGGTCGCCCGTGGCGACCTCGGCGTGGAAATCGGCGATGCCGAGCTGCCCGGCCTGCAGAAGAAGATCATCAAGGCCTCGCTTGCGCAGAACAAGGTGGTGATCACCGCCACGCAGATGCTGCAGTCGATGGTTGAAAGCCCGATCCCGACCCGCGCCGAAGTGCTGGACGTGGCCAACTCGGTCATCGATGGCACCGACGCGGTGATGCTGTCTGCCGAGACCGCTGCCGGTGCCTGGCCGGTCAAGGCGGTGGAAGCGATGGCGCGTATCTGCCTGGGTGCCGAGCGCCAGTTCCAGACCGAGACCGACTTCAACGCCTCGCCGCGTAATCTGGAACGTGCCGACCAGGCGATTGCCATGGCCACCATGTTCCTGTCGCAGCACGTGGGCGTGCGTGCGATCGTGGCGATGACCGAATCCGGTGGCACCGCCCGCTACCTGTCGCGGTTCCGCGCCAAGGCGCCGGTGTTCGCAGTCACCCGCCACGACGGCGCGCGCCGCCAGATGGCCCTGATGCGCGATGTGTTCCCGATCAACTTCGACAGCCGCGGGCTGACCCCGCGCGAAGCCGCGCGCGGCAGCATCCGCCTGCTGGTGGAAGCCGAACTGCTGCAGGCCGGTGACCGCGTCGTGTTCACCAGTGGCGAGCACATGGAAACCCTCGGTGCCACCAATACCCTGCGCCTGCTGGAAGTGGGAGAGGACGGCCGCGCCATCGGCCTGGGCGACCTCTGAGGCCCGCCGGGGTCGGATCCCCGCAAGGGCTCTGACCCCGTGCCGCAGGACATCGCTTGTCCTGCGCCGACATTGGAATCGTTTCCATTCTGGCCTGCACGCCGGCGCAACGGGCGGCGGGGCTATACTTGTGTTTTTCCCGCACCCGCCACAGGAAGTACATGAGCATCGAACAGCTGGCTGAAACCGCCCAGGCCATGGTTGCCCCGGGCAAGGGCATCATCGCGATCGACGAATCCACCGCTACCATCGCCAAGCGTTTCGCTGGCGTCGGTATCGAGAACACCGAGGAGAACCGTCGTGCCTACCGCGAACTGCTGCTGACCACGCCGAAGCTCAACGAGCACATCTCCGGCGCCATCCTGTTTGACGAAACCATCCGCCAGTCGACCAAGGACGGCGTGCCGTTCGCCAAGTACATGGCCGACCACGGCATGATTCCGGGCATCAAGGTGGACAAGGGCGCGCACCCGCTGGCCGGCTGCCCGGGCGAGCTGGTGACCGAAGGCCTGGATGGCCTGCGCGAGCGCCTGCAGGAGTACTACAAGCTGGGCGCGCGGTTTGCCAAGTGGCGTGCTGTGATCAACATCGGCGAGAGCATCCCGTCGGGCACCTGCATCGAGTCCAACGCCCATGCGCTGGCCCGCTACGCAGCGCTGTGCCAGGAATGCGGCCTGGTGCCGATGGTCGAGCCGGAAGTGATCATGGACGGCGACCACGACATCGAGACCTGCTACGAAGTCACCGAAGCGACCCTGCGTTCGCTGTTCGACGCCCTGTACCAGCAGAACGTGCTGCTGGAAGGCACCATCCTGAAGGCTTCGATGGTCATCTCGGGCAAGGACTGTGAAGAGCAGGCCGACGTCGAGGAAGTGGCCGAGTCGACCGTGATGTGCCTGAAGAGCACCGTGCCGGCCATCCTGCCGGGCGTGGTGTTCCTGTCCGGTGGCCAGAGCGACGAGCAGTCCACCGAGCACCTGAACGCGATGAACCAGCTGGGCAACCTGCCGTGGCCGCTGAGCTTCTCCTACGGCCGTGCCATGCAGCAGGCCGCGTTGAAGCTGTGGGCCAAGGACATGAAGGGCAACTACGCTGCTGCCCAGAAGACCGTGTACGAGCGCGCCAGGGACAATGGCCTGGCCGCGCTGGGCAAGTGGAACGGGTGATCCGTCCCATCGCTGGATAAACAAGGCAGCGCCGGCATCACGCCGGCGTTTGCTTTTGCGGGTATCTTTTCCGCCCCCATGCGCCCGGCCGGTGCGTGGGAACCACATGGAAGGCCAAGGAGAAACAACATGCGTTTGGCAGCAATCACACTGGCCGTAGCCACGGTCCTGGTCGCCGGCGGGTGCAACCGCATCGGTGGCGGCGGTGCCGAGGCAGGCAAGGCCGCGTCGCTCGATTTCGACAAGCCGGTCTCCGGCGAGATCACCTCGCGCAGCGGCATCAACTTCAATGACGGCAGCCATCACCAGCTCTACCAGATCAAGCTGGAAGACAGGGATCTGGTCGGCCTGAAGCTCACTGGTGCCCTCAGCGGCTCGATTGCGGTGTTCAACAACGGCAGCCTGGTATCCACCAGCAACACAGGCTATGAGCGCGAGGGGGACGTCTCGCTGGCTTTCCGTGCCAACGGCAGTGGTACCTACCAGGTGGCAGTCAACGCCGATGGCCCGACCGCGTTCGGCCCTTATCGCCTTCGCGCCGAGAAGCTGAAGCCGTACGACGGCAAGCCGCTGGCGGGCAGTGGCGAGATCGTCGATATGCTGGCCAGCAACTCGCAGGACTACACGTTGCAGGTGGACAAGGCGGGCCTGTACGAGATCCGGCTGGTCTCGGACGCCTTCGACCCGGTGCTGAAGCTGTCCGGGCAGGGCGTGGATGCCGAGAATGACGACGGCGGGGACAGCACCAACTCGCGCCTGACCCTGTCGCTGAAGCCGGGCAAGTACACGCTGACCGCGCGTGGCCTCGGCGACGGCGTCAGTGGCATGTTCACCTTGTCGGCCAATCGGATCGAGCTGCCGGGCAACCTGGTCGATCGCGATGGCACCGCACTGCCGAAGTCCGGCAGCGTGTACACGATGCTCGATAACGATGGCGTCCGCCGCTTCCTGCTGACGCTGGACCGTCCGACCAATGTGCGGCTGGATGCAATCTCCGGCCAGGTCGATACCGTGCTGCGCGTGGTTGGCGGCGATGTCGAACTGACCGACGATGACGGTGGCAACGATACCAACGCACGCCTGGAAGAAGCGTTGCCTGCCGGTCATTACACCGTCGAGGTGTCCAGCCTCAGCAACGGCGCGGGCATGGTGGAAGTGCGTGTGCAGGTGGACGGCGCCAGCGCCGATGGGGCTGCTGCTTCGGCCGATGATGCCGCCGCGGTGGAAGCTGCCAGCCGTTGAGCGTGTTCCACACTCCGTGGGAGTGTGGACAACGGCGCAACAGGAAAGGCCGGGCAATGCCCGGCCTTTTCCTTGAAGCTGACCGCCGGATTCAGTGCGCGGCGGCGAAGCCCGCATCACCCAGCGGCGACAGCATCGAGCCGCGCGGTTCGCCGTCTGCGCCTTGCCCGGCGGCGCTCAACGCTTGCTGGTACGCCTTGGCCGTCGCGGTATTGAACGCCACCAGCACGATGCGCATCGGCTGCGCATGGCTGCGCTGCCAGGCCAGTGTCTCGGTCACGGCGATCTGCGCCGCCTGGTACAGCGGATAGCCATACACACCGCAGCTGATCGCCGGGAAGGCGATCGACTGCACCCCCAGCGACTCGGCCAGCTGCAGCGATTTCCAGTAGCAGTTGGCGAGCAATGCCGGCTCGTCGCGCTGGCCGTCGTGCCAGACCGGGCCCACCGTGTGCAGTACATGCCGTGCCGGCAAGGCGTAAGCGCCGGTGGCACGCACTTCGCCGGTCGGGCAACGCACGCCCGGGCGCAGCTCGGGCAACCGCTCGCACTCGGCCCGCAATGCGGGGCCGGCCGCACGATGGATCGCGCCGTCCACACCACCGCCGCCGAGCAATGTTTCGTTGGCCGCGTTGACGATCGCATCCACCGCCAGGGTCGTGATGTCACCCTGCCAAACTTCGATCTTCATGCGTCCGTCTCCTGCCTGTGAGGTGTTCCGCGCAGCCTCTGCGCCGGCTGTACCCCACGGTAGGGGACAGGGCATCGATACTGCGTCATGACCGTCTCACGCGCTGCGATCCGACGGCCTTCACGCACGATGGCGGTCGCTGCCTTCACGCAGGCTGAAGCGGTCATGGATCCGCGGCAGGCGGTGGCGCCAGGCAATGCCCGGCGGCTTGCGTCATGGCAGGCCAGCCAGCCAGTCGTCGTCGGAACCCTCGTTCACATCGGCGAACAGCGGCGTGGAGAAATAGCGTTCACCGGTGTCCGGCAGCATCGCCAGGATCACCGAGCCCGGCTCAGCGCGGGCTGCCACGTCCAGCGCGCTGGCCACGGTGGCGCCGGCGGAGATGCCGACGAAGATCCCTTCCTCCGCCGCCAGTCGGCGCGCGGTGGCGATGGCGCGGTCATCCTCCACCAACACCAGTTCATCCACCACATCGCGGTTGAGCACGTCCGGCACGAAATCCGGGGTCCAGCCTTGGATCTTGTGCGGTTTCCAATCATCGCCCTTGAGCAGGGCGGCGCCGGCGGGTTCGGTAGCAATGACGCGGGTCTGCGGGCGCGCGACCTTCAACACTTCGCCCACGCCGGTGAGCGTGCCGCCGGTGCCCCAGCCACTGACGAAGTAATCCAGCCGCTTGCCGGCGAAGTCGCGCAGGATCTCGGCGGCCGTGGTGTTGCGGTGATAAGCCGGATTGGCCGGGTTGGCGAACTGGCTGGCCAGGAACCAGCCATGCTGCTCGGCCAGTTCGCGCGCCTTGCGCACCATGCCGCTGCCACGCTCGGCGGCCGGGGTCAGGATTACCTTCGCGCCATAGGCGCGCATCAGTTTGCGACGCTCCACCGAAAAGGTCTCGACCATCGTGGCCACGAATTTGTAGCCGCGCGCGGCAGCGACCATCGCCAGCGCCACGCCGGTGTTGCCCGAGGTGGCCTCCACGATCGTGTCGCCTGGCTTGAGCAGGCCACGCGCTTCGGCGTCGAGGATGATTGCCAGCGCCAGGCGGTCCTTGACCGAGCCGCCCGGATTGAATGACTCGACCTTGGCGTAGACGCTGACCTGTGGCGGTGCCAGGCGCTGCAGCCTGACGATGGGGGTGTTGCCGACGGTATCGAGGATGGACTCGTACAGGGCCATGGAAGCGCTCCGGAAACGGGGCCGCGCCGGGCTTCGGCGGGCAAAGGGGGAGGGCTGGCTGTTCAGGCCAGCGGCTGCCGGCTGACCGTAGCGCCGGCATATGACGCCCGGAAATGACCAGATACCTTTCTTAAACAACCTTTGGTTATAAGCTGGTGACGGCAATTGACCCTAGAGTGGACCTCCGCCCCACGCCGCCTGCCTCCCATGACGCTGACCCAGCTGCGCTACCTGGTTGCCATTGCCGATGCCGAGCTGAACATCACGCTCGCTGCCTCGCGCGTGCACGCCACCCAGCCCGGCCTGTCCAAGCAGCTCAAGCAGCTGGAAGACGAGCTCGGCTTTCTGTTGTTCGTGCGCAAGGGCCGCAGCCTGGAGTCGGTCACCCCGGCCGGCACCGAGGTCATCGCCCGCGCCCGCGCGGTGCTGGCTGAGGCCAACAACATCCGCACCTACGCGGCAAACCAGCGTCGCGAGAGCCAGGGTCAGCTGATCCTGACCACCACGCACACCCAGGCGCGCTTCGTGCTGCCGCCGGCGGTGGCGGCGATCAAGCAGGCCTACCCGCAGGTCAGCGTGCACCTGCAGCAGGCCGGTGAAGCCGACGCGCTGGACCGCTTGAACCAGGGTGATGCCGATATTGCGATCATCAGCACCGCAGGCGGTGAGCCCACCGATGGCATCGCAGTGCCGCTGTTCCGGTGGCGGCGCCTGGTGGTGGTGCCCAAGGGCCATCCGCTGGACCGCGCCGGCCGCGCACCGGACCTGGCCGCGCTGGCCCGCCAGCCGTTGATCAGCTACGAATCCTCGACCCGACCGAACTCGTCGCTGCAACGCGCCTTCGCCGCCAATGGGCTGGTGCCCGATCTGGCACTGACCGCGCTGGATGCGGACCTGATCAAGACCTACGTACGCACCGGGCTGGGCGTGGGCCTGCTGGCCGAGATGGCGGTCAGTTCCAACGATGAAGACCTGCGTTCGTGGCCGGCCCCGGACCCGATCGCCGAGTGCATCGCCTGGGCGGTGTTGCCGCGCGACCGGGTGCTGCGTGATTACGCGCTGGAACTGGTGCACGTGCTGGCACCGCAGATTGATCCGCGCGACCTGCGGCGGGTGCTGGATGGCAACCAGGCCGCAGCGTGGCCGGTGCCGCCGACGTGGGAGTCACTGACCCAGACCATCACGGTGTGAGGGGTTGGTCGAGCAGGGCTTGCAGCCCTGCACCTGCTGCGGCATTCAAGCAACAGCAACAGCAGAAGCGGTATTCCGTGGGATGGCGGGGCGGTGTCGGAGTGCGGGGACGCCGTAAACCCGTCCCTGGGGGCTTGGCAGCCGCATCCATGCGGCTGACACCCCGCACTCCGACACCGCCCCACCTCTGACAGATTCCGGCGGCTGTTGGTAGATGTCGACTTTGGTCGACACGGTAGATCCACGCCATGCGTGGATGAATCTCCATCGAAATCGAATATTTCGAATTGAAATCGAAAAGCATCCACGCATGGCGTGGATCTACTGCAGATCGCGGAGATCTGTCGAAGACGGGATGGGTCCGGTTGCGGGAGTGTCCGCGGCATGGATGCCGCGGCCAAGCCCCCATGGATGGGTTTACGGCGTCTCCCGCAACCGGACCCACCCCGCCTACCCTCAGGAAACCGCTTTTGCTGTTGCTTCGGCTCTTGCCGTGGTCCGCAGCAGGTGCAGGGCTGCAAGCCCTGCCGACAAACCTCCTCCTGCGACGGTTCGTCGCACAGGGCAACCCTGGACCCGCCTCTACACTAGCGCGGTGACCCGCCTGTCCCGCCCGCAGCGCCTTCTGCTCCAGCTCGCCGTCCTGGCGACGCTGCTGATGGTGCTTGCGCCGCTGGTCAGCCGCGCGCTGCAGGCGCCGCCGATGGACCACACCGCAATGGCGGGCATGGACCACGCCGCCATGGGCCATGGCATGCACGACATGACCATGGCCGGGCACGACCCGCATGGCGCTTCGCAGGCAGCACCCAACCGCCCAGCCGACCCCCACGCCATGCATGGCGAAGCCTGCGAATACTGCGTGCTGGCCATGCGCCTGCTGCCGTGGCTGGCGGTGCTGGTGCTGCAGTTGCCGCTGCTGTGGCGGCCGCGCCTGGTGTTCCCGTGGTCGCAACAGGTGCTGCCGGCACTGCGCTGGCCGGCGCATGCCGCACGTGGACCACCACGCTCCTCCATCGTCCGCTGATGTCCCTATCGAATCTGCCGCACGACGCCTGACCGGGCGCCGTGCGCGCGTGCGTACCTTGGAGCTGTTCCGATGAAAATGACTTCCCGCCCCGCGGGCGCCTGCGCGCGCCTGCCGGTTGCCCTTGGCCTGGCCGTGGCCGCGTCACTGGTCCACGCTGCGCCTGCTGAAGAAGCGCGCACCCTCGACACGATGGTGGTCACTGCCGCCGCGCCTTCGTCGCCACTGCACTGGGTGACCGATCCGCGCCTGCCGCGGCAGCCGGTCCCCGCCAGTGATGGCGCCGATTACCTGAAGACCGTGCCTGGCTTCTCCGCCATCCGCAACGGCGGCACCAACGGTGACCCGGTGCTGCGCGGCATGTTCGGTTCGCGGCTGAACATCCTCAGCAACGATGGCAACCTGATCGGTGCCTGCCCGTCGCGCATGGACAATCCGCTTTCCTATATCGCGCCGGAGAGCTTCGACCGGCTGACCATCATCAAGGGCCCGCAGAGCGTGCGCTGGGGCGCAGGTGCCTCGGCCGGCACCATCCGTTTCGAGCGCGATACGCCGCGCTTCGAGGAACCCGGTCTGCGTGCCGATGCCAGTGGACTGGTCGGCTCGCGCAACCGCAACGACCAGGTGCTGGACCTGACGCTGGGCAATCCGGCCGGTTACGTGCGTGCCAGCGGCAATCGCTCGGAAGCGGACGACTACAAGGATGGTCATGGTGACGTGGTGCCGTCGAAGTGGCGCAAGTGGAACGGCGACGTGGCCATCGGCTGGACGCCGGACGCCGATACGCTGCTGGAAATCTCCGCCGGTGCCGGCGATGCGATCGCGCGCTATGCCGGGCGTGGCATGGACGGCGCCGCGTTCGAGCGCACCAGCTACGCGGCACGCTTCGAGAAGCGCAACCTGCCGGGCGCGTGGGAAACGTTGCAGGCCAACGTGTACTACAACGAAGCCGACCATGTGATGGACAACTACACGCTGCGCACGCCGAATCCCAACAGCATGATGCCCATGCCGATGGCTTCGAATGTGGACCGCCGAACCCAGGGCGGCCGGGCCAGTTCCGAGTGGCGCTGGCAGGAGGTGCAGCTGGTGGCCGGTGTGGACGGTGAGGACAGCCGCCACCGTGGCCGCAACGGCATGGGCCGCGATACTTACCGCCAGGCCGCGTGGCAGACCGATGCGAACTTCCACCGCTATGGCGTGTTCACCGAGTTGACCCTGGGTGCCGGCACGGACCAGCGCTGGATCAGTGGCCTGCGCATCGACCGTGCCAGCGCCCGCGATGAGCGGCAATCGATCGGCGGCATGATGGGCAACCGGCCCAATCCCAGCGCCGGGCAGACGCGCAAGGAATGGCTCGGCAGCGGGTTCCTGCGCTACGAGCAGGACCTTGCCGACGGCCTGACCTGGTACGCCGGCCTCGGCCACAGTGAACGCATGCCCGACTACTGGGAACTGTTCTCGCCCGATCATGGCCCGTCGGGCGCAGTGAACGCGTTCACCGGCGTGCAGCCCGAGCGCACCACCCAGCTCGACATGGGCCTGCAGTTCAAGGGACCGCGTGTGCAGGCATGGGTATCGGCATATGCCGGGCAGATCCAGGACTACATCCTGTTCACCTATCACGGCAGCGGCATGATGGGCATGAGCCAGGCCAACAACGTCGATGCGCGCATCGCCGGTGCCGAAGCCGGGCTGGAAGTGAGCCTGGCTGCGCAGTGGAAGCTGGGTGGCACGCTAGCCTATGCCTGGGGCGAGAACCGCGACCAGCAGCGTCCGCTGCCGCAGATGCCGCCGCTGGAAGCGCGCCTGAGCGCGAACTGGGAAGGCCAGCGCTGGAGTGCCGGTGCGCTGCTGCGTGCGGTGACCCATCAGCATCGTGTCGCAGATGGCCAGGGCACTGTGGTCGCGCAGGACCTGGGGCCGAGTGCCGGCTTCGCTACCTTCGCGCTCAATGCCGCTTACCGCTTCAGTTCGCAGCTGCAGCTCAGTGCGGGCGTCGACAACCTGTTCGACCGCGCCTACAGCGAGCACCTGAACCTGGCCGGCAGCGCCGACTTCGGCTTCCCGGCCGACCCGGTGCGCATCAATGAACCCGGGCGCAGCCTGTGGATGAAGGTGAACTACCGGTACTGATCGGCCGGGTAAAAAAAACGGGGCCGGATCCCCGCCAGGATCCGTCCCCGCCCGACGCCCTCTGTCGGGCAGCTTCGACTCTACGATGACAACGCCTGCGGCGCACGGCGGGATACACCTCGACACATGCCGACACCGCTGCTGTGAGCCTTGCACGGAACAGGTTCACGGCGCTATCGCGCCGCCGGTGCCACGCCAGTAAACGCTTGGCACATATCGCTTCCACGGGTGCTTGCCTACACTCGGCGGCCGTGGATCTATCAGGACCGTTCATGTTGGCTCGCATTGCTTCGACCCTGGCCCTTGGCCTCAGCCTGGCCCTTCTGGCCGGGTGCGGGGGCAAACAGGAGGCCGCCGCCCGTCGGCAGGGCGAAGCGGTGCCGGTGACCGCGCAGGTCGTGCAGTCCTCGCAGTGGAATGACACGCTGCAGGCGCTGGGCACGGCCAAGGCGCGCGAGTCCATCAGCGTGACGGCCAAGGTCAGCGAAATCGTCGAGAAGGTGCACTTTGAAAGTGGCCAGCATGTGGCCGCCGGTGCGCCGATCGTGACCCTGCGCGGGCAGGCCCAGGAGGCCGCGCTGGTGCAGGCGCAGGCCACCTTCCACGAAGCCGACCAGCTGTACAGGCGCCAGCGCGAGCTGGCCTCCCAGCGCCTGGTGTCCAGCGCCACCCTGGATACGCAGAAGTCGATCCGCGATGCGGCCGAGGCGCGCGTGATGCAGATGCAGGCCGACATCGGTGACCGCCGCGTGCGCGCGCCGTTCGCTGGCGTGCTCGGCATCCGCCAAGTCAGCCCCGGCTCGCTGGTGACCCCGACCACGGTCATCGCCACGCTCGATGACATCGAGCACATGCACGTCGATTTCCAGGTGCCGGAAGTGGAACTGGCTGCGCTGGGCGTCGGTGACAAGGTCAGCGCCACCAGCGTGGCGTGGCCGGGCCGCACCTTCGAGGGTGAGGTCAGCACCATCGATGCGCGCATCGATCCGGTCACCCGTGCGGTGACCGTGCGCGCCGACTTCGCCAACGGCGATCATGCGCTGCGCCCGGGCATGCTGCTGGACGTGCGGCTGTTCCGCCCCGAGCGCCCGGCGCTGGTGGTCCCGGAAATCGCCGTGGTGCAGGTCGGCCGCGATACCTTCGTGTACCGCATCAAGGCCGACGACAGCGTCGAGCGCGTGGACGTGGTCACCGGTGCGCGCCGCGCCGGCGTGGTCGAGATCAAGCAGGGGCTGGAAGCGGGCCAGCGCATCGTGGTTGATGGCACCGGCAAACTGCGCCCGGGCCTGAAGGTCGCGGCCAGGGATGCGGCACCGGCCAGCGGCGCGAAACCGGATGCCGCGCCGGCACCGGCCGCGGCCGAGGGGCACGGCGGATGAAACTGTCCGACATCTCCATCCAGCGGCCGGTGTTCGCCGTGGTGATGAGCCTGCTGCTGCTGGTGCTGGGCGTGATGTCCTTCACCCGCCTGACCCTGCGCGAGCTGCCTGCCATCGACCCGCCCATTGTTTCGGTGTCGGTGGATTACACCGGTGCCTCGGCGGCGGTCATCGAAAGCCGCATCACCCAGGTGCTGGAAGATGCGCTGGCCGGCATCGAAGGCATCGATACGATCAACGCGCGCAGCACCAACGGCCGCTCGCAGGTCAGCATCGAGTTCACCTCCAACCGCGATATCGAAGCGGCGGCCAACGACGTGCGCGATGCGGTCAGCCGCGTCGCCGACCGCATGCCGGAAGAAGCGCGGCCGCCGGAAATCGCCAAGGTCGAAAGCGATGCCGACCCGATCATCTGGTTCAACATGGTCTCTTCGACCATGGACACGCTGGAACTGAGCGATTACGCCGACCGCTATGTGGTCGACCGCTTCTCCAGCCTCGACGGCGTGGCCCAGGTCCGCATCGGCGGCCGCCAGCGCTATGCGATGCGCATCTGGCTGGACCGCGACCAGCTGGCCGCACGTGGGCTGACCACCGGCGACGTGGAAACCGCGCTGCGCAACGAGAACGTGGAACTGCCGGCCGGCCGCATCGAGTCGACCGACCGTGATTTCACCCTGCGCGTGGAGCGCAACTACATCAAGCCCGAGGATTTCGCCACCATCCCGCTGGGCAAGGGCCGCGATGGCTACGTGGTGCGCATGGGCGACGTGGCGAAGATCGAACTGGCCTCGGCCGAGCGCCGCGCCTACTACCGCAGTAACGGCGAGCCGGGCATCGGCCTGGGTATCGTCAAGACCTCCACCGCCAACTCGCTGGACGTGGCGCGCACCGCGCGCGCTGAAGCCGAGCGGGTGGCACTGACCCTGCCCAAGGGCACGCAGATCTTTGTTGCGTTCGACAACACCACCTTCATTGAAGCCGCCGTTGACCGCGTCTACGCCACGCTGGTGGAGGCAATGATCCTGGTGCTGGCGGTGATCTGGCTGTTCCTCGGCAGCTTCCGTGCCGCACTGATTCCGGCGGTGACCGTGCCGGTCTGCCTGGTGGCCGCGTTCATCGCACTGTACGCGTTCGACTTCTCGATCAACCTGCTGACCCTGTTGGCACTGGTGCTGTGCATCGGCCTGGTGGTGGACGATGCGATCGTGGTGGTGGAAAACGTGCAGCGCCGCATCGACCTGGGCGAGCCCCCACTGGTGGCCTCCAAGCGCGGTACCACGCAGGTTGCCTTCGCGGTGATAGCCACCACCGCCGTGCTGGTGGCGGTGTTCCTGCCGGTCGGTTTCCTGGAAGGCAATACCGGGCGCCTGTTCCGCGAGCTGGCGGTGGCGCTGGCGGCAGCGGTGGCGCTGTCCGCATTCGTAGCGCTGACGCTGACGCCGATGATGGCGTCCAAGCTGCTCAAGCCGCACACAGGGCACGCACCACGTGGCCTGCATGGCTTCATCAACCGCAATCTGGAGCGCCTGGCCTCGAGCTATGGCCGCGTGCTCGACCACCATGTCGACCGCACCTGGATCTACCTGCTGGTGATGGTGGCCGCACTGGCTGCCAGCTGGGGCCTGCTCAAGCTGCTGCCGTCGGAACTGGCGCCGGCCGAAGACCGCGGTTCGTTCCAGATCATGATCGACGGCCCGGAAGGCGCCGGCTACGACTACACCGTGCAGCAGGTGCAGCAGGTAGAAGCGCTGCTGGCGCCGCATGTCGGCCCGGACAAGCCGATCGTGCGCGCCAACCCGCGCGTGCCGGGCGGCTGGGGCGCCAGCGAGGAGATGCACACCGGCCGCGTCAGCATCTTCCTGCAGCCGTGGCGCCAGCGCAGCGAGGGGACGCCTGAAGTGGCCGACGCGCTGCAGAAAGAACTGGACACCATCCGCGGCGTGCGCGTGCGCACGCAGGTGGGCGGTGGCCTGGTGCGCAGTGGCGGGCAGCCGTTCCAGATCGTGCTGGGCGGCCCCGAATATGCCGAGATCGCGCAGTGGCGCGACCGCATCCTGCTGCGCATGGCCGACAATCCCGGCCTGGTTGGCCCGGACTCGGACTACAAGGAAACCCGGCCGCAGATGCGGGTGAACATCGACCGCCAGCGCGCGGCCGACCTCGGCGTGCCGGTCACCGCGATCGGATCGGCGCTGGAAACCATGATGGGTTCGCGCCGCGTCACCACCTTCGTCGACAACGGCGAGGAGTACGACGTGCTGGTGCAGGCCGGGCGCGATGGCCGTGCCAGCCCGGCCGACCTGGCCGCGATCCGCGTGCGTGCCACCTCCGGCGAGCTGGTGCCGCTGTCCAACCTGGTCACGCTGAGCGAAGTGGCCGAGGCCGGAACCCTGAACCGCTTCAACCGACTGCGCTCGATCACCATCAGTGCCGGCCTGGCGCCAGGCTATCCGTTGGGCGAGGCCATTGCCTGGGCACAGAACGTGGCCCGGGAAGAGCTGCCGCAGTACGCACAGGTGAACTGGAAGGGTGAGTCGCGTGAGTACCAGAGTGCCGGCGGTGCGGTGCTGCTGACCTTCGCGATGGCCCTGCTGGTGGTGTACCTGGTGCTGGCCGCGCAGTTCGAAAGCTTCATCCACCCGCTCACCATCATGCTGACCGTGCCGCTGGGTGTGCTCGGTGCGCTGGTCGGCCTGTGGGTGAGTGGCGGCACGGTGAACCTGTTCAGCCAGATCGGCATCGTGATGCTGGTTGGCCTGGCAGCGAAGAACGGCATCCTCATCGTCGAATTCGCCAACCAGCTGCGCGATGACGGGCGCACGGTGCGCGAGGCGATCATCGAATCGGCGATGGTGCGCCTGCGCCCGATCCTGATGACCTCGATCGCCACCGTGGTCGGCGCGATTCCGCTGGTGGTCGCCGGTGGCCCCGGCTCGGCCAGCCGTGGCACGATCGGTATCGTGATTATCTTCGGCGTAACTCTTTCGACCTTCCTGTCGCTGTTCGTGGTGCCGGCGTTCTACGCACGGCTGGCCCCGTACACCCGCTCGCCGGAAGCGGTGAAGCGCGAGCTGGAGAAGCAGGAAGCGGAATCGCCATCGGTGGGTGGCCATGCCTGACCCGACCACCGTGCTGCGAGGTGAAGGCTTCCAATTGCGCCCCTGGCGCCCGGATGACCTGGAATCGCTGCTGCACCACGCCAACGACGCCGAGGTGTCGCGGGGCCTGCGTGATCGCTTTCCGTACCCGTACACGCGCGGGGATGGCGAGGCCTTCCTCGCCGGCCGCGTGCTGGCTCCCGGCACCCTGAACCTGGCCATCGAGATAGACGGCCAGGCCTGCGGCAGCGTCGGTGCCCAGCAGGGCGTGGCCGAGCGTGGGCATACCGCCGAACTGGGTTACTGGCTGGGCCGGGCCTACTGGGGCCAGGGCCTGATGACCCGGGTGGTCGGTGTGTTTGCGCCTTGGGTGATGGACGAGCTGCGCCTGTTCAGGCTGCAGGCCACGGTGGTCGACTTCAATCTCGGCTCGGCCCGGGTGCTGGAGAAGAACGGCTTCCAGGAAGAGGGCGTGGAGCGCTGCGCGGTCTACAAGCGCGGCGTGCTGCACGATCTGCGCCGCTTCGCCCGGGTACGCACGCAGCTGCCCTGAACGCGCGGGCTGGCCGCTGTAGCGCCGAGCCCATGCTCGGCTGATTCCGGGGCCCAAGCCGGGCATGGACTCGGCGCTACAAGACAGCGCTACCGCAGCGGCCTTCGATCAGGGAGAATCGACCGGTCCCCTCCAGCCGACGGGACGTCCTTACAACCCGCCGACTGGAGAGAGCGCGCGTGGAAGCAACCGTACACTTCATCAACAGCATCATCTGGAGCAAGGCACTGATCTTCGTGTGCCTGGGCGCCGGCCTGTTCTTCAGCCTGCGCACGCGCTTCATGCAGATCCGTGGCTTCTTCGAAATGTGCCGCCTCACCGTCAGGGGTGAGAAATCCGACGCCGGCGTGTCCTCGTTCCAGGCGCTGGCCATGTCGATGGCCGGCCGCATGGGCATCGGCAATATTGCCGGCGTGGCCACCGCCATCGCCTTCGGCGGCCCCGGGGCGATCTTCTGGATGTGGGTGATGGGCTTCCTCGGCGCGTCCACCTCGTACGTGGAATGCACCCTGGCGCAGATCTACAAGACCAAGGACGCCGAAGGCCGCTACCGCGGTGGCCCGGCGTACTACATCGAGAAGGCGATGGGCCTGAAGTGGTATGCGCTGGCCTTCGCCATCGCCACGATCATCGCCGCAGGTTTCCTGATGCCGGGCGTGCAGGCCAATGCCATCGCCGACAGCATCATCAACGCCTGCCGTGGCACCGCGCTGTGCGGGCCGCTCGACGGCCAGGCCTTCGGCATGGAATCGGTGCAGGCGCTGAAGCTGGGCATCGGCATCGTGGTCGCGCTGCTGCTGGGCGTGGTGATCTTCGGTGGCGTCAAACGCATCGCCAACTTCGCCGAAGTGGTGGTGCCGTTCATGGCTGCCGGTTTCATCCTGATGGCCATCATCATCATGGTCATCAACTACGACCGCGTGCCGGAAATGTTCGGCATCATCTTCCAGAGTGCCTTCGGCACGCATGCCGCATTCGGCGCGATGATGGGCCTGGCGGTGGAGTGGGGCATCAAGCGCGGCATCTACGCCAACGAAGCCGGCCAGGGTTCGGGCCCGCATGCAGCGGCCGCCTCGGAAGTCTCGCACCCGGCCAAGCAGGGCTATGTGCAGGCCTTCGCCATCTACTTCGACACCATGATGGTGTGCACCGCCACCGCGTTCCTGATCCTGGCCAGCGGCACCTACAACGTGTACTCGCCGGCAGGTGCCAGCGCACCGCCGATCTTCCAGGGCCTGGCCGGCATTCCCGAAGGCGCCGGTTACGCCCAGGCCGGCGTGGAAGCGGTGCTGCCGGGCTGGGGTTCGGCATTCGTGTCCATCGCCATCTTCTTCTTCGCCTTCACCACCATCATGGCGTACTACTACATGGCCGAGACCAACCTCAGCTATGTAAACCACAACAGGAAGCGCCCGCTGACGGTGCTGGTGCTGCGCCTGGGCATCATCGGCATGGTGGTGTTCGGCGCGTTCCACAATGCCACCCTGGCCTGGGCGCTTGGCGACATCGGCGTGGGCCTGATGGCCTGGCTGAACATCATTGCCATCCTCATCATCCAGAAGCCGGCGATGCTGGCCCTGCGTGACTACGAACGACAGAAGAAGCTGGGCCTGGATCCGGTGTTCGACCCTGATGCCTTGGGCATCAAGAACGCCGATTTCTGGCGCCAGCGCAAGCAGGAGAGTGTGTAAGTGAACAACCCTTGGAACAACCGCCGCCCGTCCGCCCGTCCGCCGCGCGCAACGCCGTTGCCGCGCCCGGAGGTGCCGGCCACGGGCGGTGGTGGGCGCGGTGGCAGCGATGAGCTGCGTCTGTACGGCCTGAATGCCGTGCTGGCTGCGTTCGAAGCGCGGCCGCAGGCGCTGCGCAAGCTGTACCTGCTGGAAGCACGCATTCCGCGCCTGCAGCCGTTGTTGAAGTGGTGCGTGGCCAACCGCGTGGGCTACCGCGTGGTCGAGGATGGCGATCTGAACAAGCTGGCCGGCACCACCCATCACGAAGGCGTGGTGGCCGACATGCTGCGCGCACCGGCACTGCCGCTGGCGCAGTGGCTGCAGCAGGTCGGTGACGGCCCGGCGCTGGCGCTGTGGCTGGATGGCGTGGGCAACCCTCACAACCTCGGCGCGATCCTGCGCTCGGCCGCGCACTTCGGTGCCAAGGCGCTGCTGTTGCCGGCCGGCAGCACGCTGGCCCTGTCCGGCGCCGCCGCGCGCGTGGCCGAAGGCGGCGCCGAAGCGGTGCCGCTGGTGCAGCTGCCGGAGACCGCTCAGGCAATGGCACAACTGCGCGCAGCCGGTTTCGGCCTGGCCGCGACCCTGGTCGAGGGCGGTGATGACGTGTTCCGCGCGTCCCTGCCAGACCGGCTGGTGTACGTGATGGGCGCCGAAGGCGAGGGCATGGACCGTGGCCTGGCGAGCCAGTGCGATCTGCAGGTCTCGATCCCCGGCAGCGGCGCGGTGGAAAGCCTGAATGTCGCTTCCGCCACGGCCGTGCTGCTGGCGCAGTGGGCGAGCCGCCGCGGCTGAGTGACGCCCGGTGGGTGCGAACCCTGGTTCGCACCGCTCGTGCCGCTGCGCTTGCCGGGCATTGGCCCGACGCTACCGATGCGGGATCTGGCTTGGTGGGTGCGAACCCTGGTTCGCACCGCTCTTCCCGCCGCAAACGCCGGGCATGGCCCGGCGCTACCGCATCATTCGTTCGGCGGCGTGGTCGCCTTGGCCTCGCTGCCGAAGCTGCCATCGGCTTCCGCCGCCAGGTAGGCGAACACAGTGTAGGCGGCCACGTTCTGTGCCAGCGCCTTCGGGTCGATCTTGTCCAGCGTGTCGTCGGCGGTGTGGTGCAGGTGGAAGTAGTCCGAGCCGTCCTGCGCCAGCCACGCCCACGCACCGCCCTTGGCGGCCAGCGGGCCGACGTCCGGGCCCGGGCCACCCTTGTCGGCCTGGTACTCGATGCCCAGCGGCTTCATTACTTCGGCAATCTGCTTCGTCGCTTCGCGCGAGCCTTCCGGATTCGGCGAACCGGTATTGAAGGCGTAGATGCGGCCCGCGCCGAAGTCGCTCTCGGCGGCCAGCTGGTGCAGGGCCACGTCCTTCGCGTGCGCTTCGGCATAGGCCTTGCCGCCATACAGGCCCTGTTCCTCGTTGGCGAAGGCGATCACGCGGATGGTGCGCTTCGGTGCCTGCTTCAGCTGGCCGATCAGGTGGCCTGCGGCCATGGTGATGCCCACGCCCGCGCCGTCATCCACCGCACCGGTGCCCAGGTCCCACGAATCCAGATGCCCGCCAATCACCACTACTTCCTTCGGCAGGCTGCGGCCGGTGATCTCGCCGATCACGTTGTACGAGGTCGCCGTACCATCCCAGCCGCAGTCCAGCGCCACCTTCACCGTGGTGCTGCCACGGGCCAGCAGGCGGGCCAGCTGGTCGGCATCGGGCACCGACAGTGCCGCAGACGGCACCGGGGTCAGGCCGTCATCGAAACGGGTGATGCCGGTGTGCGGCACGCGGTGCGAGTCGGTGCCGGCCGAACGCATCAGGAAACCGACCGCGCCCTTGCGGATCGCCTCGGACGGACCCTTGCTGCGGATCGCGCCGCCGCGGCCGTAGTCGCGGCCATCGCGGAACGGCAGCATCTGGTAATCGACGAAGGCGATCTTGCCCTTGAGCGAACCGGCCGGCGCCGCCTGCAGTGCGGCCAGGTCGGCGAAGCGCACCACCTCGGCTTCAACGGTGCCGCCCGGGCTGCCGCCCAGTGCGGTGATCTGCAGCGGCTGCGGATTTTTGCCGGTCACGGCAGCGTGTTCACTGCGGCGCTCCCACTTCGGGAAGGTCACCGGTTCCTTCCACACCTTGTCGAAGCCCAGTGCCTTGAACTTGGCTTCGGCCCAGGCCACGGCGCGGGCGTCAGCCTCGCTGCCGGCGATGCGCGGGCCGATCTCGGTGGTGAGCGATTCGACCACCTTCCAGCCGGTGTCATCGGCCAAGGCCTGGTCGCGCAGCTGTGCGGCGGTGGCCAGCGACGCCGGGGGCAGGGTAGTGGTGTGCGGCGCCGCGAAGGCCGGGGCGGCCAGCAGGGCGAGGGAGGATGCGATGGCAAGAACGCGGCGACGCATGGACAACTCCGGGAAGGGACCTAAGCCTTGGAGCTTAACAGTCGTTCAGCCCGGCGCATGGGCGGGAGGTCATGGCTGGCGCGGATGCTGTTTCCCGCCAGATGCAGCAAAGCGAAAGCCCCGCCGGGGCGGGGCTTTCGCCTGCTTCTGTAGAGCCGAGCCAATGCTCGGCTGCCTTTTGCAGATCAGCCGAGCGTGGGCTCGGCTCTACAGGTGGGAGGGGCGCCCATAGGCGCCCGATACCTTATTTCTTCAGGCTGTCGCGGATCTCGCGCAGCAGCACCACTTCCTCGGCCGGTGCGGCCGGTGCAGCTTCCTTCTTGCGAGACAGGCGGTTGATCGCCTTGACCACGATGAAGATCGCGAAGGCCACGATCACGAACTGGATCAGGGTGTTGATGAAATCACCGTAGCCGATCACCACCGCCGGAATCTCCTTGCCGTCCGGGCCGATCCGTGCCGGCGACAGCGTCCACGCCAGCTGCGAGAAGTCCACCTTGCCGATCAGCAGGCCCAGCGGCGGCATGATGATCTTCTCGACCAGCGCCGTCACGATCTTGCCGAAGGCCGCGCCGATCACCACGCCGACGGCGAGGTCGATGACGTTGCCGCGCATGGCGAATTCCTTGAACTCGGTGAGCATTCCCATTGTTGTTTTTCTCCGGTGGGGAAGTGGACAGCGCGCAGGGTAGCGCAGGTGACGTCAGCCGGCGATCACGCCGTGGCGCTCGGCCACGTTTTCCAGGCGGGCACTGAAGCGGTCGCCGGGCTTCAGCGCAGCCACCCCGGACGGGGTGCCCATGAACACCAGGTCACCGGCACGCAGCTGCCACAGCTTGGACAGCTCATGCAGGATCTCCGGCACGTTCCAGATCATCTGGTCGAGCAGTGCCTGCTGGCGCACCTCGCCGTTGACCTCCAGCGACAGGTTCAGCGCAGCCAGGTCGCCGACTTCTTCGGCGTGCACGATTTCGCTGATCGGCGCGGAGGCATCGAACCCCTTCGCGGCATCCCAAGGATGGCCCTTGTCCTTGGCTGCGGCCTGCAGATCGCGGCGGGTCAGGTCCAGGCCGACGGCGTAGCCGTAGACCAGCGCATCGGCGTTGGCGACGGCCAGCTCGCCGGCGGGCGCATCGCGACCGATCGCCACCACCAGTTCCACTTCGTGGTGCAGGTTGGCGGTTGCTGGCGGATAGGGGATGGCATCGTCGTGGCCGACCACGATGGCGTCGGCCGGCTTGCTGAAGAACATCGGGCGGCCGCGGTCATCGGCCGCCGGCACCGCCGCGCCCATTTCGCGGGCGTGGTCGGCGAAGTTGCGGCCGACGCAGTAGATACGGTGCACGGGGAAGCTGCCGCCACCGGCTACCGGTACACGCGGCAGGGCTACGGCAGGGATCACATCGGAGACATCGGACATGCGGGCATCCAGGAAGGGCGTGCCCGCAGTCTAGAACGCATGGCGCCCGCCGTCAGCGGGCGCGGAAGGCCTGGATCAGCGCGAGGCCGGCAACACCGGCTTGCGCACCACGCGGTACTCGCCCTCGACCACGGTCGGGTCCACCGGACGCGCGGCGCCCGGCTTGCGCGAGGCCAGCAGCTTCCATGCCAGGCCAACCAGGATCATCGCGGCACCGACGAACACACCGATGAACACCATCACGGCCAGGATCGCCAGGCCGAGCAGGCCCACGGCAACGCGCACCAACGGATGGCGCGGCTTGCGCGGCGCGAACAGGGTGCGGAACTGGTTGAAGGCGGATGCGCGGTTGAACATGGCGGCTCGATAGGCTGGGATCAGCGAAAACAGAGTATCGGGACGCGCCACTGTCATTGAGTGAAAAACTCGTTAAATATAGCCTGTGCTTATTACGGATCAATGACTTGTGTTCATGTCGCAGCCAGTCACCTGAGCAGGCATGCGACAATTCCGGTTTACCGTCCGAGCTTTCGCCATGACTATCGCTGCTGCCCTGATCGCCCTTGATGCCATTGCCGATGGCGCGTTTGCCGAGGTCGAAGCGGTGATCGATGGCGATGCCGAATCGCTGGTGCTGTACCGCGACGGCGCGCAGGTGCGCGCATTCCTGAACATCTGCCCGCACGCCGGCCGTCGCCTGGACTGGGCCCCGGGCCAGTTCCTGAAGAGCCGCGAGGGCCACCTGGTGTGCGCCGCGCATGGCGCCTCGTTCACGCTGGACAGCGGCGACTGCATTGCCGGCCCGTGCAAGGGCGACCGCCTGCGTGCGGTGCCGGTCGATATCCGCGATGGGCAGGTCTATCTGGCCTGAGGCCGGAAGCAGTCGAGCACGGCTCGATTCTACAAAGGCTCCACGCATGGCGTGGACCCACCCCGCCATCCCACGGAATGCCAGCCGTTGACGTTGACGTTGACGTTGACGTTGACGTTGACGTTGATTCTGCGGGTGCAGGGCGCAGCCCTGCCAACAAACCCAACCCTCAGAACATCAGGTTGATCATCAACACCACCACGCAGGTGTAGATCAGCGACAACGGTCCGCCGACCCGCCACATCTCGCGCGGGGTGTAATTGGCCGGGCCGGTGATCATCGAAATCACCGGGTTGGAGGCCGTCATCAGGTTGTTGGACGCCGACAGCGCCACGATCAGCGCGAACGCGGTCGGGTTGCCGCCCGCCGCCAGTGCCAGATTCACCGCGATCGGTACCATCACGATGGTCGCGCCCACATGGCTGATCACCAGCGAGAACGCCGTGGTCAGCAGTGCCAGCGCCACCTCCAGCACCCACACCGGGATGCCGGTGGGCAGCTTGTCGATGGTGTGGCCGGCCACCCATGCCGCCGCACCACTGGAGTCCATCGCCCATCCGAGCGGGATCAGCCCGGCCATCATGAACACCGTTTTCCAGTTGATCGAGGCATACGCCTCGTCCATGCGCAGCACGCCGGTCAGCAGCATGCCGGCCACGCCGGTCATCAGCGTCAGCGCGACCGGCAGCTTGCTGGTCAGCGCGATCAGGATGGTCAGCGCGAAGATCGCCATCGCAATCTTGAACTTGTGCGGGCGCTGCTCGCCGGTCGGATAGTCGGTCACCACCACGAAGTCGCGGCTCTTGGCCGCCTGTGCCAGGTCGGTCCAGATGCTGTGGAAGACCAGCATGTCGCCTGCACGCAACTGCACGTCGCGCACGTCCTCGCGGATCACCTGCTTGTCGCGGTTGATCGCCAGCAGGCTGATGCCACGCTCCTTGCGCAGGCGCAGGTCGGCCGCGCTCTTGCCGATCACGTTCGAGGTCGGCGGTACCACCGCCTCGGAAATACCGGCGCGGCTCGGGTTGAACAGGTCACCCAGGTGCTTCAGGCGCGAAGACATGCGCAGGAACTGGTTCTGCGCGAAATCGTTGATCTGCTGGCGCGGGCCCATCGCACCGAGCACGCTGCCTACCCAGATGCGCATCTCCGCCGGCGGCGCCAGGCGGGTGTCATTACCGGTTTTCAGGGCCAGCAGCAGCGGGGCGTCGTGCAGGTTCTCGGCCTCGCCCAGGGTCATGCCCACCAGCGGACTTTCCGCGCTGACCACCAGCTCGAACACATCGCCTTCGATGCCATAGGTCTTGGCGAAGTAGCTCTCGGTGCGTGCTGGGGTGACCCCGTCGTTGACCAGGGTTTCTTCCTCGATCAGCTTGCGGTCGCCGTAGTAGCGGAAGTACAGCAGCGAGGCGATCAGCAGTGCCACGCCAATCGGCAGCGGCGCGAACATGCGCAGCGGCTCGATGGTGGCCAGGCCGGAAGGCAGGTTGTTGTTGGCCGAGGCCAGCAGATCGTTCAGCAGGATCAGCGGCGAATTGCCGACCATGGTCAGCGCACCGCCCATCACGATCGCCGCCGAGATCGGCAGCAGCAGGCGCTGCATCGTCAGCCCGGTGCGCGCTGCCAGTCGCGAGGCGACCGGCAGATACAAGGCCATCACCGACGGGTTCTGCATGAAGGACGAGTTCAGGCCGGCGATGGCGGTGGTCATCATCAGCAGCCGCTGTTCGACGCCGTGGCCGCGCCGCAGCAGCCATGCGGCCAGCCGGTTCAGCGCCCCGGTGCGGTCCAGGCCCGCACCGAGGATGGTGGTGGCGATGATGCTCATCACCGCGTTACCGGAGAAACCGCCGAAGATCTCCTCCGGCGCGATCAGGCCGGTGACACCGAGTACCACCAGCACCACCAGCGCGACCACGTCGGCGCGGATGCGCTCGAACAGGAACATCGCCATCGTGAAGCCGACCAGCCCGAGCACGAGCTTCATGTCGTTGGTCAGCGTCAGCGCGGTATCCATGTGGGGCGCGGCGTCCTCAGGCGATCATCAGGTGCGGTCGTACAGCAGGTCCCAGACGCCGTGGCCGAGTTTCTGGCCGCGGGTCTCGAAGTGGGTCTGCGGGCGCCAGTCCGGACGCGGCACGCTGCCACGCGGGCCGGCGCGGTTGACCAGGCCGGCAGTCGCGTCAAGCACGTCCCACATCTGCTCGGCGTAGTCTTCCCAGTCGGTGGCGCAGTGCAGGCGGCCACCCGGGCGCAGCTTGCGCACCAGCAGCTCGGCAAATGCCGGCTGCAGCAGGCGGCGCTTGTTGTGGCGCTTCTTGTGCCACGGGTCCGGGAAGTAGATGCGCACTTCATCGAGCGCGCCATCGGCGATCTCGTTCTGCAGCACTTCCACCGCGTCATGGTGGTACAGGCGCACGTGGTCGGCATTGTCCTCAGCCAGCGCGTTCAGCAACCGGCCCACGCCGGGGGCGTGCACTTCGATGCCGATGTAGTCGCGCGACGGATCGTGCTGGGCGGCGAAGCGCAGCGCGGCACCGTTGCCGAAGCCGATTTCCAGCACCTTGTGTGCCGGGCGGCCGAAGGTGGCATCCAGGTCACGCGGCTGGCCGGTGTAGTCGAGGCCGAAGCGCGGCCAGCGTTCGTCGAACGCGCGCTGCTGGGCGGGGGTGAAACGTCCCTGGCGCAACACGAAGCTGCGCACCTCGCGGCGGCCCTCGCTTACGGTGAAGGGCTTGGGTGGGGCCTTGGAGCCGGCGCTGTCAAAAGGATTGGTCATCAGCCGATCAGCCCGTCCACCGGAGAGGATGCGCTGGCGTAGCGCTTGCGCGGGACGCGCCCGGCCAGGAAAGCCTCGCGGCCGGCCTCGACTGCCTTGCGCATGGCAGTGGCCATCAGCACCGGGTTGCGCGCACCGGCAATGGCGGTGTTCATCAACACGCCGTCGCAGCCCAGTTCCATCGCGATCGCCGCATCCGAGGCGGTGCCCACGCCGGCATCAACAATGATCGGCACCTTGGCGTCTTCGATGATCTGCAGCAGGTTGTACTTGTTCTGGATGCCCAGGCCCGAACCGATCGGCGCGGCCAGCGGCATCACTGCGGCGCAGCCGATCTCTTCCAGGCGCTTGGCCAGGATCGGGTCGTCGGAGGTGTAGACCATCACCTCGAAGCCGTCCTTGACCAGCTGCTCGGCGGCCTTGAGGGTCTGCACCACGTCCGGGTACAGGGTCTTCTGGTCGCCCAGCACCTCCAGCTTGGTCAGGTTGTGGCCGTCCAGCAGCTCACGGGCCAGGCGGCAGGTACGCACCGCGTCTTCGGCGGTGTAGCAGCCAGCGGTGTTGGGCAGGATGGTGAAGCGCTCCGGTGGCAGCACGTCCAGCAGGTTCGGCTCGCCCCGGTTCTGCCCGATGTTGGTGCGGCGGATGGCCACGGTGACGATCTGGGCGCCAGCAGCCTCGGTGGCCAGGCGGGTTTCTTCCAGGTCCTTGAACTTGCCGGTGCCGGTGAGCAGCCGCGAGCCATAGGTCTTGCCGGCGATCACCAGCGAATCGGGGGAGACATGAACGTTCATGGCGCGATTATCGCCTATCCGCCTGAAGATGGGATCACGCAATGGCGTGCCGGCCGTGGATCGGCATGGGTAGTGCCGGCCGCTGGCCGGCAAACCCGGACAGGCCTCAGCCCCCACCCAGCGCGTGCACGATCTCGACAATGTCGCCTTCAGCCAGGACATGCTCGCGATGGCGGCTGCGGCTGACGATCTCGCCGTTGACCTCCACTGCCACCCGGCGCTGCAGCAGCTGCTCGGCCTCGAGCAGGTCGTGAAGGGTCGCCGAGGCGGGCAGGGTGCGGGGTTCGCCGTTGAGCTGGATGTTCATGCCTGCATTGTCGCTTATAGCCCTTCGTGATCGGAACGTTTGCAATTTGATCGGGGCGCCAGCTCCAGCACAGCAGGCTTCGGCGTGCTCAGGCGACAATCCATGCGGCGGCGCAGCGTGAGCAAACGGCGGCCCGGTGAAACCATTGACCGTGCGCCGGCGTACGTGTGCCGGATTCCAACCTATTTACCCCACAGGAGTTCCTAGATGCAGCTCAGCAAACACCCGATCCGCTCCCTGATGGCGGCTGCGATCGCACTCGCCGCGCTGCCGGCCATGGCAGGCGAAAGTCCGTATTCCAAGGCCGTGTTCTTCGGCGACAGCCTCACCGACGCCGGCTATTTCCGGCCGCTGCTCGATCCGGGCGTGCAGCCGGTCACCGGCCAGTTCACCACCAACCCGGGTTGGGTGTGGGCACAGCAGGTCGCCAACTACTACGGCCTCAACGGGGGTGCCAACGGCAACGGCCAGAGTGGCGACAACTACGCCGTGGGCGGTGCCCGGGTATCGGTGGACGAGGCCGGTGGCCTGGGCGTGATTCCGTCGCTGAAGTCGCAAGCAACCCGCTACCTTGCCGCGAACGGTGGCAAGGCTGACGGCAACGCACTGTACACCGTATGGGGAGGCGCCAATGATCTGTTTGCGGCCACCCGTGCGGCGGCAGGTGGCGCGTCGCAGGCCCAGGTGCAGGGCATCATCGGCGCAGCGGTCACCGACCAGATCGCGCTGGTAGGTGCGCTGAAGCAGGCTGGTGCCCAGTACGTGCTGGTACCGAACCTGCCGGATGTGGGCATCACCCCGCAGTTCCGCGGCCCCAATGCCGCCGCCGCCACCGCATTGTCGGCCGGCTACAACAAGGCGCTGTACGGTGGCCTGAAGCAGGCAGGCATCGAGTTCATTCCGCTCGATACCTTCAGCATCCTGCGCGAAGTGACTGCCAATCCGGGCATGTACGGCTTCACCAACGTCACCAGCACCGCCTGCAGGATCGATCCGAACAACTCCACCGCCAGCATCATCGGCTGCAACCCGACCAGTTACGTCAGCCCGGATGCAGCCAACACCTACCTGTTCGCCGACGGCGTGCATCCGACCACCGCCGGCCATCAGCTGCTGGGCCAGTATGCTGTCTCGGTGCTGGAAGGCCCGCGTCTGCAGCAGGTGCTGAGCCACTCGGCCCAGACCATCGGCCGTTCGCGTGCCGACCAGGTCAGCATGCACCTGGGTGGTCGCCCGGCCGATGGCCTGTCCTGGTGGGGCGGCGTGCGCGGTGACCTGCAGCGTTATGACCATGCCGACCTGTACGACGGCCTGGCGCCCGCCGGCCTGTTCGGTATCGACTGGGCACGCGACGGCATGGTGTTCGGCGGCTTCGCCGGCTTCGGCCGCCTCAACGCAGACTTCGGCAACAGCCGTGGCGACTTCACCCAGAAGGACACCACTGCCGGTCTGTTCGCCGGCTGGTATGGTGACCGCATCTGGATCAATGGCCAGGTCAGCTACACCTGGCTGTCCTATGACGTGAACCGCAAGGTCCAGCTGGGCCCGGCCACTCGTGAGCACGGCGGTTCGCCGGACGGCAGCAACCTGACCGCCGCGCTGAACGCCGGCTACGAGTTCGGCACCGAAGGCGGTTTCCGCCACGGCCCGATTGCTTCGGTGATCTGGCAGAAGGTGAAGATCGATGGCTACACCGAAAGCGCTGCGGCCGGCACCCTGGCCACCGCACTGGGCTACGACCGCCAGAACGTCGATTCGACCGTCGGCCGCATCGGCTGGCAGGCCCGCTTCGATGGCGGCACCGTCAAGCCGTACGCGCAGGTGACCTACGACCACGAGTTCGAAGACACCAAGCAGGCCAGCGCATGGCTGCAGACCCTGCCGGAACTGGGCAGCTATCGTGTGCCGGGCCTGAACTTCGACAAGAACTACGCCACCGTGGTGCTGGGTGCCCGTACCGAGCTGTTCGGCCTGCAGAGCAACTTCGGCCTGAGCGCTTCGGCCGGGCAGAAGCGTGGCCAGGACGCGACGCTGTTCGCCAACTTCAGCGGCAGCTTCTAAGCAGAAACCAGGCGGGGCCGGACCCCTTTCGGGAACGAAAGGGCGCCGGCCCCGCTCTGATGCGGGGGCACCATTGCGCAACACCGGCCCCAGCGCATAGACTTTCCACCGCAACGCGGGCGTAGCTCAATGGTAGAGCTGTAGCTTCCCAAGCTACTGACGTGGGTTCGATTCCCATCGCCCGCTCCATGTCTCCAGGGTATTCACCCCCGGCAGACGCGGCGTACTCGATGCACCACACCCAGCTCGAGCGTGTGGCAGCAGCGCCGCAATCTCCTCCTCAGTGTTGGGCTGTGGCCCCTTCGAACCATAGCTGGAGTGGCTTATGCGCCCGCTTGCGGCCGGGCGAAGTCCACCAGGTCGGAAGGATAGTGCGGGCAGGTGCGCAGCGCGGCATCGTCGCCGCCATACAGCACCACCAGCGCTGCTACCTCCAGCGCCCAGTAACCCCATGCATGCGGTCCGGTCAGCCGTCGGGTCCGCTTCTGAGCCTGGGGCGACAGTAGAAAGAAGTCACGGTAGTGCACCTGCAGGTAGCCGGTCAGCAGGGATGGAACGAACGCTTCACCGTCGCGCAACGGCGCGAACAGCTCGGCGAACGGGCGCGGATGGAATATCGCATCGCTGGCTTCGGCAAGGCCCAGTGCCGGTGCGCTGAGGTAGTCCAGCACGCGGTCGGTGTCGAAGCAGAGCACCTTCTCCACCAACGCTGGAAGACGGTCCTGCGCATCCAGCAGCACGCCCAGTGACAACAGCTGCAGGGCGTACTCGTAGTGCTGCGTTGTGCGCGGTTGCAACGGCGCGGCCAGCGCGATGTCGTGGCCCTGCTGTTGCAGGCTGTTCCGGGCAATGGCCAGCAAACGTGCATGCTCGAGCCAGAGTTCTGCAACGTCGGCATGCATCTGCTGCAATGCCGTGGGGGCGAATCCACGGTCGATGCCTTTCAGCAGCAGGTTGCTGCCGGTCTGGGCAACCGCTTCCCAGCCGTACGCATGTTCCAGCGCCGCATGCCCCTGCAGCGGTTCCTCCGCAGGGTCACCGCCATTGCGCGCATGACGCGCAAGCAGGGCCATGCCCGCGTTCCAGTCTGCCTGCCAGTCCGGCAGGCGAAGCATGCGGCGCGGTACTCCCGGATCCTTGGCCAGTGCTCTCCATCGCGGTAGTACGTCCAGCAGCAGATTCCGGCGGTTCACGGCAGTCATCGGTTCCATCATCAGGGAAAGTCTAGCGGCAATGCCGGTTCGACCCCCATTGCCTGGCACCGCGTTGAAGGTTTGAATGGTGCGCAATCGCAGTCACCATGCCCGCATGACCGTTGATCGAATCGCCCTCCGCCGTTTCACCCAGTGGCTGCCGTTCCTGGTCCTGGTCGCCATCTGCGTGGCCTGGTGGTCGCCGCTGGGCGTGGTTGTCGCCCTGGCCGCGTGCCTTGCAGTGGGTGGTGTGCTGCAGCGCCTTGATCTGGTCGGCGATACCGTAGGCGGCGCACTGCTGCGCTCGCGGGCGACGCTGCCCTTTGCTACCCGGCCGCCCACGCATGATGTCCTGTTGGATTGGGGCGAACTGGGCATGGGGGGGCCGGCCTACAGCACCCAGATGCTGCGCGATGGCGCCATTGTCGAGGGCGTATCCACTGGAGGCAGCCACGACGTCAGTGGCGAGTGGCAGACGCTGGCGGGAAGCGGGCTGCGTGTGGCCAGTGGCTATGTTGATCGCAGCGAAGCGGTGATCGTCTACGACGAAGCGGACAAGCGGGTGATGCACCTGCAGGCGATTGTTCCCAGCCTGTTCTGGCAGGAACTGCACGAGCGCCGGCAGCTTGGCGGGGATGCCGAAGCCGCAATGTGGTTGCGGGATATCCCCTGTCGATCGACCACGCTGCGGCCCTGCCGGGGTCTATGGCTGGAACCGGAGCATCCCGCGCTGGCCGCCGGGTTGCCGCAGGCATTGCGGCATGTCCTGCCGGATGCCCGGGTGCTGCAGGCCATACCGCTGCTGCCCGACGATCTGCGCCTGACCGCGCATCCGACGCTGTTCGCGCGCATCTGCCCGTACGCGCTCTGTCTTGATGGCGAGCTCAGTGACCGTCACGCTTGCGATCTGGAAACGGTGATTACCAGCCCGTCCGGACGGTGCGTGGCGGTGGCGGGCAGCGTGCTTGATGGGGATCTGCGTCCCATCGAGGGCGTATGGCTCGTCCACTGGCAGGGGTGTTGGCAGGCCATTGGCCGCCGTGCGACGGGCGGCAGCGGCAAGGCCCGCAGTGGTGCCTGGATCGATGTGATCGAGGCCGGCGATGACGGTTCGCTTCGCTGCGAAGCCTATGAGGAACACTGGACGTTCGACGCGATCACACGCATGCCCACGCCACACACTGCGCTCGCCCTGCCTGTGGAATGGCGGGAAACCGCGCTGGCCGTGCGTGTCCGCGATGGGCACTTCTCGCTGCGCCTGCCCCCGCGCTGATCAGCGGCGGCAGGCATCCCTTGGATGAGCCATGAGGATGTCCCCGGCGACGGTGCGGTCATCGCCGGAGACGGTGCGGCGACTATCGGCTGTCAGTCTGAGTAGAAGCCGTTGCCAAGGATGCCGGGCAGGCCGGGTTCCGGCCACGGCATCAGTGACGTGCAGGCGTCATACAGCGTGCAGAAGTCCTGCCGAAGTTGCGCAGGCACCCAGCTGCCATAGGAAACGTCGGTCGAGTCGCCCTGGCAGGCGTAGGAAACATCGATCCAGCGGGTATTGGCGTGTGAGGCAACGCCCTGGTGCTGTGTCTTGCCTGTGCAGTAGCGCAGGCCCTGGCCGATCAGCGTGTTGTTGGCATCGAAGTAGAGCCGGGAGACTGCATGGGTCGGCGCAGCCTGTACGTCTGCGGCGCCGCCCACCAGGCCAAACAGCAACAACAGCGGAATTCCCATTCGCATCTGTGGTTCTCCTTGGGGTATGTAAGCCGGCCGTGTCCTGTCCATCAGCCGGCGAAAGGCATCTTCGCACAGCCCCATCAGGCACGCAGATGCGGCGGCTTGCTGGGCATCATCCACCCGCCACACGCCCGCGCTATGCTGCGCGCCTGCCGTCCGATCCTGCCGCGATGAAGCTCGCCATCCTGTCCCGCAACAGTTCCCTGTATTCCACCCGCCGGCTGGTCGAGGCGGCACGCACGCGTGGCCATACCGTTCGCATCCTCGACCCGCTGCGCTGCTACATGCGCATCGCCGCCGATGGTTTTTCGATGCACTACAAGGGCCGGCCGATGACCGGCGTGGACATGGTCATCCCGCGCATCGGTGCCTCGATCACCCGCTATGGCACCGCCGTGCTGCGGCAGTTCGAGCTGATGGGCGCACGCACCCCAAACCCCTCCGACGCGATCCTGCGTTCGCGCGACAAACTGCGTGCGCACCAGCTGCTGGCCGCCAAGGGCATCGACATGCCTGTCACCGTGTTCGGTGACAACCCGGATGACACCGTCGACCTGTTGTCCATGCTCGGCCCGCCGCCCCACGTGGTGAAGCTCAACGAGGGCACCCAGGGGCGGGGCGTGATCCTCACCGAAAAGGCCAGCGCATCGCGCGGTATCGTCGAGGCCCTGCGCGGGCTGTATGCCAATTTCCTGATGCAGGAGTTCATCGGTGAGGCCAAGGGCGCCGACCTGCGCTGCTTCGTGGTGGGCGACCAGGTGGTGGCCTCGATGCAACGCCAGGCGCCGGAAGGCGACTTCCGCTCCAACCTGCATGCCGGTGGCACTGCGGTGGCGGCCAAGGCCAGCCGCGCCGAACAGCAGGTGGCGGTGCGTTCGGCCAAGGCGCTGGGCCTGTCGGTGTGCGGGGTGGATCTGATCCGCTCCGCGCGCGGCCCGCTGGTGCTGGAGGTCAACTCCACGCCGGGGCTGGAGGGGATCGAAGCCGCCTGCGGGGTAGATGTGGCCACGCGCATCATCGAGCACGTCGAGAAGCTGAAAAAGCCATGACAAATCAATATTTTGAGATTCTCATGGGCAAATGAGGCCGGCTTTAACATGCCTTTAATCGGCGCCGGCGTAGCCTTCAGCGAACCGCAGCTCTGCCTCTCAGCAGGATCGGTATCGGGATACGACTTCAGACCCAGGCGGGCCACCGCCTGGGTCTTTTTTATACCTGCCGGAAGTCCCTTGTGGAGGCCGCGTGACGGCCGTAGAGTGGCCATCGTTCCTGGATGGATCCGGAGGCTGGCGATGTACCGCATCACGATGATCGCGTTGTTGCTGGGGTTGTCTGGCACTGTCTCCGCCAAGCCGGAGAAGACCGCCATACAGATGGACGGGCAGGCACCGGTGGCCGAGCAGGTCCGGCGGGTTGAAAGGGCCCTTGATGATGGCGAGTACAGCGAGATTTCCGCTGACGACCGCGCCCAGGTGCAGCAGGCACTGGCGCGCATCACCCAGCGCATGGGGGACCACAGCACGCTTCAGGAGCTCCCGCCGCAGGTCCAGGCAGAGGTCTTCAACGACCAGGAGCGGATCAACACCGTTCTTGTCCGCGCCCACGAAGACAGCCGCCAGATCTGCCAGCACACCCGCACCACGGGCAGCAACATGCCCAAGAGCCGCTGCCTGACGGTGGCCGAGCGCCGCCGGATCGAGGAAAAGGGCAAGGCCCTGCTCAACGACCAGCGCACCTTCAACAATCTCACGCCTCCCAGTAACCGCTAGCCGGGCCGATTTCCGCCCGAGCGACCGGCACTTGCTCGCGTGAAGGCGGTGCGAATACAGTCAACCCTCAACTCAAACAAGGATTCGTTTGTCATGAAGTCCCTCCTGATGTCGGCGGTCCTGGTCTCGGGCCTGACCCTGGCCACCGCCGCCTCCGCATCCAGCCAGGCCGGTGAGGTCTTTATTCCGGGCAAGCCGCTGCAGCAGCAGATCGAGCGCATCGAAATCGAACTCAACGATGGCGAGACCTACAGCGAGCTGAAACAGGCCGACCGCAGCCGCGTGCGCGAGGCGCTGGTGCGCATGCGTACGGCCGTCGAGCAGCATCCCGACCGCGATTCCATGCCTGAACAGGTACGAACCGATGTCTTCAACGATCAGCAGATCGTGAACACGGTTTTGACACAGGCCCGTGAAGATAGTCGTCTAATATGCCAACGTGAAAAGGCCACGGGTTCGAACCGGTCCACGACGCAGTGCACGACCGTAGCCGAGCGCGCGCGACGGAAGGACAAGGCACAGCGTGATATGGGCCAGGCCCAGCGCGTCGGCAAATTCGTCAATTAGAGGTGACAGTGAGAATCCTGGTAATCGAAGACAACAGCGACATTGCGGCCAACCTGGGCGACTACCTGGAGGACCGGGGCCACACCGTGGACTTCGCGGCTGACGGGGTTACCGGTCTGCATCTGGCCGTGGTGCACGAGTTCGACGCGATCGTGCTGGATCTCAACCTGCCAGGCATGGACGGCATCGAGGTCTGCCGCAAGCTGCGCAACGAAGCACGCAAGCAGACCCCGGTACTGATGCTCACCGCCCGCGACTCGCTGGACAACAAGCTGGCCGGCTTCGATTCCGGCGCGGACGACTACCTGATCAAGCCGTTCGCGCTGCAGGAAGTGGAAGTGCGTCTGAACGCCCTGTCGCGACGCGGCAAGGGCGTGCAGACCCGCGTGCTGGAAACCGGCGATCTGGAATACAACCTGGATACGCTGGAAGTGCGCCGCCAGGGCAAGCTGCTGCAGCTCAACCCGACTGCACTGAAGATCCTGCAGGCGCTGATGGAAGCGGCCCCGGCCGTGGTGACCCGCCAGGAACTGGAAACCCGCGTGTGGGGCGAAGAACTGCCCGATTCGGATTCCCTGCGCGTGCACATCCACGGCCTGCGTGCGGTGGTCGACAAGCCGTTTGAAGTGCCGCTGATCCAGACCCGCCATGGCATCGGATACCGCATCGCCACCCCGGAAGCCTGATTCGGTGGCAAGCAAGGGGGAGCGCCGGCGCACGCCGTATCGGCGGCGCCTGCGCAGCCGCATCATCGTTTCGTTCGTGTTGTTGGGCTTCTGCCTGACAACGCTGTTCGCGTTCGCCACCAACTGGGCCCGCCTGCGCGTGGAAAACCAGCTGGTGGAAGAGCTGATGAACCGCAACATCGACGAGTATGCGCGCCGCTATTACGAGCACCCCGGGCATAACCCGGATGCACCGGTGCTGCAGATCAGGGCTTATGCCTATTCGAAGGACAAGTTCGACCGGGTGCGCGAAGAACGCGCGCAGTGGGCGGGCTTCTCCGATGGCATCCACAGCGTCAGCGGTGATGAGCACGGCGAGCCGTACTCCTACAAGCTGGCCGTGCGCAAGACGCCGGACGCCTGGTTCTTCCTCGCCTATGACATGACCGACAGCGTGCGCGGCGGCAAGCAGCTCAACCGCGCGCTGGTGCTGTCGGTGCTGGTGTTCAGCCTGCTGTCACTGGTGCTGGGCTGGTGGTCGGCCTCGAAGGTGATGAAGCCGGTATCGGACCTGGCCGCACGGTTGCGCGCCTACCGTGGTGGTACCAGTGACCCTGAGCCGCTGGCGCCGCGTTTCCCCGATGACGAAGTGGGGCAGCTGGCACAGGCACTGGACGACTATTCCTCGCGGCTGACCGAAGTTGTGCAGCGCGACCGTGAGTTCAATGCCGACGTCAGCCATGAGCTGCGCACGCCGCTGGCGGTGATCCGGGGTGCCACCGAGCTGCTGCTGACCCGGCCCGGCCTGGACGAAAAGGTGCTGCAGCGCCTGCAGCGCATCCAGCGTGCCGAACAGCAGTGCAGCGATCTGATCGGCGCGTTGCTGCTGCTGTCGCGCAACGAACGCGGTCAGGGCACCAGCAACGTGGCCCGCGTAGCCGAGCAGCTGCTGGACGCGCACCGTGCGCAGCTGGGTGGCAAGCCGCTGGAGCTGGTGCTCGAAGGTGAGCGCAACCTGGTGATCGATGCGCCCGAGGCGGCGCTGTCGGTGGCACTGGGCAACCTGATCGGCAATGCGGTGAAGTACTCGCAGGACGGCGAGGTGCGCGTGTTCGTCGGCGCCAATTCGGTCTCGGTGACCGACAGTGGCCCGGGCCTGAGCGAGGAAGATGCCGCCAAGCTGTTCCAGCGTGGCTACCGCGGCACGCATGCTGGCCATTCGCAGGGCGGCGGCATCGGCTTGTCGATCGTCAGCCGCCTGTGCGATCTGTACGGCTGGCAGGTGAGCGTGCGCCCCGGTGGCGAGCGTGGCGTGATCGCCACCCTGACGTTCTCGCCGAAGCCGTTGTAAGGGCCCCTGCTTTGGTGGGTGCCGACCTTGGTCGGCACGGACCCTGCCGACCTTGCATCGCGCTCTGTGTCGCTTGTGCCACTGAATTACCCTCGCGCGATGATCAGGCATCAGGCCCAACGCGACACCACCGTGATCGCTGCCGCGCCCCGCGCGTGTTCCAGTGCACGCATTGGCATGCCCGCACCGTACTTGGGAATTTCCTTACAGATTGCCGTGCGCGGCGATGGCCTGATGACCTGGCCGGGGCAGGTGCCTTGGCCGGGATTGGCGTCCTGAAAAAAACCAACAAATCAAAAGCTCCGGATGTGCTCTAGCTCATCATGGAAAATGCATCGTCTGCCCTGGCTTTGGCGGACGGTGCGTGGGGATTCGCCAGAATCCGCTGGAGTCTTTTTCCTTCGCTTTTGAGTTGTTGGGTCTCCGGTACGCCAACCCGCACCGTCCGCCACCTTGCATCTGCAGGTGGCCTGCCGACTGCGAGGAGCTCCACCATGTCCACCCGCCCGCTGTTCCCCCAGCTGCACGCCCTGATCGGCGATGCGGCCCACCTGCTGCCTGCCGGCGTCGCCGAGCGTGTCGAAGTGCTGCTGGATGACCCCAAGGACCTGCTGCCCGCCCTGCTGGCGCGCATGGATGGCCGCGACGCCGCCGACGGCCAGCGGCTGGACGTGCAGGGGGCCAGCCCGGCGCAGGCCGCCACGATGGCCGGCCTCAGCCGCACGCTTGCCGGTCTGAACACCCTGATCCAGCTGTTGCACGCCGCCGAAATCGCGCGGGAGCAGGGCGGTGCCCGTCAGCAACTCAATCCCGATGTCGTCGACGGCCTGCTGCTCGGCGCGCGCGAACTGGCCCGCTACGCCCGCCTGCAGCTGGAGTAGATCCGCGCCACGCGTGGATGCAGAGCGTTTTGTAGAGCCGAGCCGATGCTCGGCTTGATGGTCGCAGCCGAGCATCGGCTCGGCTCTACAGCAGATCCCCCGATCCATACCATGCGTGGATGCACTTCGGTAGCGCGGGCCGCTGGCCGGCAACCTGGCCTCACCCCCCGGCCAACTTCAGATACCGCGCGTGCAGCTGTTCCACCTGCACCTGCAGGTCCTCCGGCTGCCCATCATTGACCACCACGTCATCGGCCAGCGCCAACCGCTGCGCGCGGCTGGCCTGCGCAGCAATCATCCGGTCGGCCAGCGCAGCATCAATGCCATCGCGCTGCATCAGCCGGGCATGCTGCACGGCCTCCGGCGCGTCCACCAGCAGCACCCGGTCCAGCCATGGGTAGGCCTTCCGCCCACCCACCTCGGTCAGCAGCGGAATGGCGGCAACCGCATAGGGGCTCTCAGCCTGCTCGCACTGCTGCTGCATCAGCAGGCGGATAGCCGGGTGGGTGATCGCTTCCAGCGCCGTCCGTTCGGCCGGGTCGGCGAACACGTGGGCGCGCAGGCGCCCCCGGTCCAGGCTGCCATCGGCCAGCAGCATGTCGGCGCCGAAGCGCTCGGCAATGCGTGCCAGCGCCGGGCTGCCGGCGGCCACCACGGCGCGTGCGGCCAGATCGGCGTCGGCCACCACGATGCCCAGCGCCTCGAAGCGCCGGGTCACTTCGCTCTTGCCGGAGGCGATGCCTCCGGTCAGGCCAACTACATAGCGGCTCATGGGGACTCCCCTCAGCGCAGCCCGCTCATCATCAGGTACTGATCCACCAGCGGTGCGCCCCACATGAAGTACAGCCAGCCGGCGATGGCCAGATACGGCCCGAAGGGAATGGGCGTGGCGCGGTCACGGCCCCGGCTGTACAGCCAGATCGAGCCGATGATGGCGCCCAGCACCGACGACAGCAGGATGATCGGCAGAATGCCCTTCAGCCCGCACCAGGCGCCGAGCGCGGCCAGCAGCTTGAAATCACCGTGGCCCATGCCTTCCTTGCCGGTCAGCTGCTTGAACAGCCACCAGACCATCCACAGCGACAGGTAGCCCACCGCCGCGCCGACCAATGCAGGCTTTGCCGGCATGTACAGGTTGTCGATGTTGCCTATCAGGCCCAGCCACATCAGTGGCAGGGTCAACTGATCGGGCAGCAGCTGGGTGCGCAGGTCGATGCCGGACAGGGCGATCAGGAAGCAGGTCAGCACGATGGCGCCGAAGCCCTGCCAGCCGAAGCCGAACTGCCAGACGCAAGCCAGCACCAGCACCGAGGTCAGCGCCTCCACCAGCGGGTACTGCAGCGAGATCGGTGCCTTGCAGTGGCGGCACTTGCCGCCCTGGATGATCCAGCTGAACAGCGGGATGTTCTCGTACCAGCTCAGCTTGTGCTTGCAGTGCGGGCAGTGCGACGGCTCGACCACGATCCCCGGTGGGGGTGGCTCATAGAAGTCCGGTTCCTCCAGGACTTCGCGCGCATCGCGCTTCCACTGCCACTCCAGCCGCTTGGGCAGGCGCAGGATGACCACGTTCAGGAAACTGCCCAGCAGCAGTCCCAGGGCGGCCGCGGCGGGGTAGCCGAGGCCAGGGTGCTGGTCGAGAAATGCCATTGATACCTTTAGCCGACGACGGCGCCGAGTTTGAAGATGGGCAGGTACATCGCGATGACCAAGCCACCGACAATGGTACCAATGAACACCATGATCATCGGTTCCAGCAGGCTGCTCAAGGCATCCACGGCATTGTTCACTTCCTGCTCGTAGTATTCAGCCACCTTGAACAGCATGGCATCCAGGGCGCCGGCCTCTTCGCCGATGCCGGTCATCTGGATGACCATGTGCGGGAACAGGTTTAGCTGCTTCATGGCCATGTTGACCGGATAGCCGACCGAGACGTCGTCGCGCATCCGCAGCACCCCCTCGCCATAGACCTTGTTGCCGGTGGCGCCGGCCACGATGCCCAAGGCCTCTACCAGCGGCACGCCGGCCTTGAAGGTCACCGCCGTGGTCCGGGCGAAACGGGCGATGGCGCTGTTATGCATGATCTGCCCGATTACCGGCACCTTCAGCACCAGCCGGTCGACCGTGTGCTGCATCTTCTCCGAGCGCCGGTAGGTCATGGCGATGGCGACCACCGATCCGATCAGGACGATGGCCATCAGCCACCACCAGGACACCATGAACCGGGACAGGTTGACCACCATCTGGGTGAAGGCCGGGAGGTCGGCACCAAAGCTCTTGAAGACCTCCTCGAACTGCGGCACCACCCAGACCAGCAGGATGGTGCTTACCAGGAAGGCCACCACCAGAACCATGGCCGGGTAGAAAAGGGCCTTCTTGATCTTGCCCTTCAACGCCTCGATGTTCTCTTTATAGGTGGCGATGGTATCCAGCACCGTTTCCAGTACACCGGCACTTTCACCAGCCCGTACCAGGTTGCGGTAGAGCTCGTCGAACTGGACAGGGTGGCGGCTGATCGCTTCGTGCAGCGATGAGCCGCCTTCGATGTCGGCGCGAACTGCGTCCACCATCTTCTTCATGCGCGGGTTCTTGTGCCCGCTGCCAATGATCTCCAGCGCCGAGACAATCGGCACGCCGGATTTCATCATCGTGGCCATCTGCCGGCTGAAGAAGGCGATGTCCTTGGCATTCACCGGCTTGCCGGCCGCGCCGAACAGCGGCTTCGGCTTCGGCTTGACCTGACCGGGGTTGATCCCCTGCTTGCGTAGTTCGGCGCGCAGCAGATTGGCGTTCTTCGCCAACTGCTCGCCCTTCATCTTGATACCCCGCTTGTCGGTCCCCTCCCAGACAAACGGCTGCAGCTCCATGGTGCTACGCGCCACGGGCTCTTTCTTGATCGCACTGCGACTGACAGACATGTTGGCTCCCCAAGGCCCGCCATCCCCAGGCGGGCATCCTGACCGGCGATGGTAGCCGGTTCAGGGCCGTCCGGGGAGCCTGCTGGCGTGACGCCGCGCAGGGTTTTCGACCTGGCGAGACGAAAGGTGACGTACCGCGTCACATTGCCGCGTCCATCGCAGATTCGCTTCTGGGGGGTTCCCATCCGCGAAATTGCTGCCATCATTGGCGCGGGGAAATCGGGGAGACGCTGCCATGGGAGATTGGCACGTAACCTGCGTTGATCCACCCGCGGGGACGGGCAGCCTGCTCATCCGGTCATCTGGCCGGCCGGCAGCCACCCCCGACATCAACCACCACTTATCTTGGGGATGTACCACCATGAAGAACCAGAAGGGCTTCACCCTGATCGAACTGATGATCGTCGTTGCGATCATCGCCATCCTGGCCGCCATCGCGCTGCCGGCTTACAGCGACTACACCAAGAAGGCCAAGGTCTCGGAAGTGATCCTGGCTGCCTCCGCCGTGCGTACGGCTGTGTCCGAGTACGCTGCGGGTAACGGCGCCCTGCCGCCGAGCTCTTGGACCCCGGAAGCACAGGAGTCTGATTACGTCTCGGGTGTGACTTGGGATGGTAGCAAGATCACTGCGACGTCGACTGTTAATGGTGCGACCGGCACCGTGACCCTGACTGCAACCCTGAAGTCCAACCAGCAGGTCACGTGGGTTTGTGGCGGTACCGTTGACAAGAAGTACCGTCCGGGCACCTGCCAGGGCTAATCGCCTCTGATTGACCTGTGGCATGAACGGGGGGGCTTTTGGCCTCCCCGTTTTCGTTTTGGGGGAGTGTGACCGCTTACAGCTGCATCTGATGTGTGTGGTCGTGCAGTTGTGGTCCCAGGGAGTTATATGTACTACGTCGTGTCCTTCCTGTGGTGGGGCCTCTGGTTAGGAGGCCAGTTCGCGCTCGTGTTCGAGCGCCAATCCGAGCTGATCAGTGGTCTGCCGCGGGTTGGTGGCGACGGTTTGGCCGCCTTCCCAGTGGAGCAAGCACTGGCAGGCACTGCTTCATACTTTGGGGTGATGCTGCTGTTGCACGTTGCTCTGGCCTGGGCCAGCGCAGACGCCTTTAAAACGGTATTGCTCCCCTGTTTGAGACCGAGACAACGGCTTCTGACTCTGCTCGCTCAACTGCTGCTGATGACATTGGCATTGTCATTTGCAGGAGCTTGGCTCTATCCGCAGTCGGCTATGGGTGACGTGTTGGGCCTCGCGCTGCTGCAACCAAGTACGCGAGTTATTGCAATTGCCCTGCTGTTTGCCAGCGTGGCCATATTGCTGATCTGGGTTTATGTGATCTGTCGTCGTTCCCGCCCAACGCGGGTCGTACTAGCATTGATTGCAGTCGCGTTGGTGCTGCCGGGCGCGGGGCTTTGGTTCAGCGTGCCGCGCTCGGCCTCGGTACAAGCGCCAGATGTGATCATCATTGGCATAGACTCGCTGCGTCCAGACCACCTTCAGCGCAATCATGCGCCGTTCCGGGTGATGCCCCAAGTGGAGGCGCTGCTGGATCGTTCTGTGGTATTCGACGACGCGCTGAGCACGCAGCCCCACACCTCGCCTGCTACGACTAGCGTACTGACCGGTCAGTGGCCGGCGCACAGTGGCGCACGCGGCAATCTGTTCCCCGCCAGCAATTCGATAGCCTCCGCAAGCATGGCACACGCTTTTGCTGCGGCTGGTTACGAGACCATGTTCGCGATGGATGAAACGCGATTCGCGAACATCGATCAGGTCTATGGATTCCAGCGGATACTGTCGCCAGGCATGGGAGTCAGCGAGATGCTGCTCGGCGTGCTTGGCGACAACGTGCTTAGCAATCTGCTAATGGCTGCGCCGGTTTCTCGAGCGCTAACTCCGAATGTGTACGGTAACCGAGCACATGTGTCGGTATATAGACCGGAGGCCTTCAGTCGGCGTTTAACTGACGGAGTACAGCGAGCACCGGCCAATAAGCCACTGTTCCTGTACGTACACTTCTGCATGGCGCATTGGCCCTACCAGTTTGGTCGTCTAGGTGACGACGATCGATTCGAGGATCTGCCCACGGGCGAGTATGCCGATGCCAATCCGCAGTATCTGCGTGGGTTGGCTACCGCTGATCAGCAAGTGGCTCAACTGCTGGACGGTCTTCGGCGCAATGGTCGACTGAATAACGCCATCGTGGTGGTGATGTCTGACCACGGCGAAGATTTCGATTTGCGAAAGGATCTGTGGCCGGATGGTGAAATCCAAGTGCCTGGCGGTATCGTCAATGGACATGGAGGGTCAGCTATTCGTGCGCCGCAGACGTCTGTGCTGCTGGCTTTCACGCGTTTCGGCGAAGGAAGCTTCGTGCCGACAGTGCGTCATGACCCGGCCAGTTTGGTGGATGTTGCGCCGACGGTGCTGAAGGCTGCCGGCGTGGCAGACCACGTGCTGCGAGACGGGCGTGACCTGCTGACGCCGAATCAAATCCCAATGAACAACCGCATCAGATTCGTGGAGTCATCTTACTTCCCCGGTTCGCTGCGCAAGTCCGAGATTAACGAAGGGGCAGTGCTACGCGAGATGGCATCGATGTATCGAATCACCTCGGCTGGGCGAGTGGAGGTGAAGCCGCAGTGGATGGCCTACCAGATTAGCCACCGGCAGCGTGCTGCCTATCTGGGCAATTGGGTGCTAATGGCTGCGGAGACCCCAGACGATGGCTTGTTGGTGATCGATCGGACGGCCCGTCGCGGCTGGCGCATGCAAGACGCACCACCGCAGGCACCATTGAAGGAGTTGCATGAAGCTTGGTGCGAGCACTGGAAGATGGACGATGCTGGCCGTTTGTTCTGCCATTCAGCTCCGGCCGTGAAGAGCATTTCTGCGGTTACGGCAGTACCAGTGTTGTAGGGTTACCATGCCTGCGGACGCAATGGGCTAGGTCTTGCAACAGCACGTCTAACCGAAACACGTCGTCTAAACCCTTGTTTGGAAACCAGCATGAACGCAGCAGCCACCCCCAACCTCGTCGGCATCACCGGCCTGGCCCGCCGTCTGGTCCAGGACGGTGCCCTGGATGAGGCCTCCGCCCGCGATGCGATGGCCAAGGCCGCTGCGGCACGCCAGCCGCTGCCCACTTGGTTCGCGCAGAACAAGCTGGTGAGTGCCTCGCAGCTCGCCGCCGCCAACGCGGTCGAGTTCGGCATGCCTTTGTTCGACGTGTCCACGTTCGACGCCAGCCAGAACGCCATGAGCCTGGTCAGCGAGGAGCTGCTGCGCAAGCACAACGTGCTGCCGCTGTTCAAACGCGGCGGCAAGCTGTTCGTGGGTACCAGCAATCCGACCCATGCGCTGGACGAGATCAAGTTCCATACCAACCTGGTGGTGGAACCGATCCTGGTCGATGAGGACCAGATCCGCCGCACGCTGGAACAGTGGCACGCCAGCCATGACACCATCGGCGACGCGCTGGGCGGCGACGACGAGGGCATGGCCAACCTCGATGTCGGCCTGGGCGACGACGAAGGCGCGGGCACCGACGCCGGCATCGACGCCAAGGGCGACGACACCCCGGTAGTGAAGTTCGTCAACAAGGTACTGGTCGATGCGATCCGCAAGGGGGCCTCGGACATCCACTTCGAGCCCTACGAAGACGATTACCGCGTGCGCCTGCGCATCGACGGCCTGCTGAAGATGGTGGCGCGCGCGCCGGTTAAGTTGAACCAGCGCATTGCCGCGCGCCTGAAGGTGATGGCGCAGCTGGACATCGCCGAAAAGCGCGTGCCGCAGGACGGGCGCATCAAGCTCAACCTGTCCAAGACCAAGCAGATCGATTTCCGCGTCAGCACGCTGCCGACCCTGTTCGGTGAAAAGGTGGTGCTGCGTATCCTGGATGGCAGCGCGGCCAAGCTGGGCATCGACAAACTGGGCTACGAGCCGGACCAGCAGAAGCTGTTCCTGGATGCGATCCACAAGCCTTACGGCATGGTGCTGGTGACCGGCCCCACCGGTTCGGGCAAGACCGTTTCGCTGTATACCGCGCTGGGCATCCTCAACGACGAGACGCGCAACATTTCCACCGCCGAAGACCCGGTGGAAATCCGCCTGCCCGGCGTCAACCAGGTGCAGCAGAACAACAAGCGCGGCATGACCTTCGCCGCAGCGCTGCGCTCGTTCCTGCGACAGGATCCGGACATCATCATGGTCGGCGAAATCCGCGACCTGGAGACGGCCGAGATTGCGATCAAGGCGGCGCAGACCGGCCACATGGTGCTGTCCACGCTGCATACCAACGATGCGCCGCAGACCATTGCTCGTCTGATGAACATGGGCATCGCGCCGTACAACATCACCAGCTCGGTGACGCTGGTGATCGCGCAGCGCCTGGCACGCCGGTTGTGCCCGAACTGCAAGCGCCCGGCGAACCTGCCGGAGCACGCGCTGCTGGCCGAGGGCTTCACCCAGGCGCGGCTGGATGCGGGTATCCAGTTGTATGAGGCGGTGGGCTGCGATGAGTGTACCGAGGGCTACAAGGGCCGAACGGGTATCTATCAGGTGATGCCGATGACCGATGAGATCGCCACCATCGTGCTGGCCGGTGGCAATGCACTGCAGATTGCAGAGGCGGCGCAGCAGATCGGGGTGAACGACCTGCGGCAGTCTGCGTTGAAGAAGGCTGCGGCCGGGATCACCAGCCTGGCGGAGATCAATCGCGTTACCAAGGATTGAGGTAGAGCCGAGCCCATGCTCGGCTGAGGTACCGAAGAGCAGCCGAGCGTGGGCTCGGCTCTACAGTAGATCCACGCCATGCGTGGATGATCGGCCACGGATCCCATAGTAGTTCCACGCCATGCGTGGATGGCGCGGACCCGACCACCGCGCAGCCGGGCATGGGCTCGGCTCTACTCCATCCCCAGCTTCTTCAGCTTGTAGCGCAGCGCGCGGAAGGTAATCCCCAACTGCGCAGCCGTGCGGGTCTTGTTCCAGCGGTTCTCCTCCAGCGCACGCTGGATGGCGCTGCGCTCCAACTGTTCGATATAGGAGGGCAGGGCGGCACCGCCCGGCTGCAGGTCGGCCACGGCTTCGGCGGGGGCCGCGCTGCCGGGCGTGCGTGGGGCGTGCTGCGGCAGGCGCAGGTCATCGGCGCCGATGCGGTCTTCTTCAGCCAGTGCCAGCGCGCGTTCCAGGATGTTCTCCAGCTCGCGCACATTGCCCGGGAATGCATAGTGGGCCAGCGCTTCCAGCGCCGACGGCGCCAGCAGCGGGGTGGCGCGGCCGTGGCTGCGGGCCAGCCGCGCCAGCACGGCGGCCGCCAGCTCCGGCAGGTCCTGGCGGCGCTCGCGCAGTGGCGGCACCTTCAACTCGATCACGTTGATGCGGTAGTACAGATCGTGGCGGAAGCGCCCGTCCTCGACCAGCTCGGCCAGGTCCTTGTGGGTGGCCGAGAGGATGCGTACGTCCACCGGTTCCTCGTTGGCCGCACCGACCGCACGCACCGACTTTTCCTGGATGGCGCGCAGCAGTTTCACCTGCATCTGCAGCGGCAGCTCGGCCACTTCGTCCAGGAACAGGGTGCCGCCGTGCGCGGCCTGGAACAGGCCGGGCTTGTCGGCATGCGCGCCGCTGAAGCTGCCTTTGCGGTGACCGAAGAATTCGCTTTCCATCAGCTCGCCGGGAATGGCGCCGCAGTTGACCGGCACGAACGGCCCGGCCGCGCGCGCGCCCTGGGCGTGGATGGTGCGAGCAACCAGTTCCTTGCCAACTCCGGATTCACCGAGGATGTAGACCGGCGCCTGGCTGCGCGCGACCTTGCTGATGGTGGTGCGCAGTACGTCCATGGCCGGCGAAGCGCCGAGCAGGCGTGCTGCCTGTTCGGTGGCGGGGCCGGGCGCAGGGCGCTCGCTGTTGTTGAGTTCCAGCGCGTGCTTGACCAGGCCACGCAGTACCGAGATGTCCACCGGCTTGCTGACGAAGTCGAAGGCACCGGCCTTCAGCGCTTCCACGGCCAGGTCCATGCTGCCGAACGCGGTGATCATCGCCACCGGCGTGCGCGGGTAGTGCTGGGCGATCTCGCTGACCAGCTCGATACCGTTGCCATCCGGAAGCCGCATGTCGGTGATGCACAGATCGTACGGATTGCTGGCCAGCAGCTCGCGGGCTTCGGCCAGGTTGGCGGCGGTACTGATGCGCAGGCCCATGCGGCCAAGGGTCAGTACCAGCAGTTCGCGGATGTCGCGTTCATCGTCGACGACGAGGGCGCTGCGGGTTTCGTTCATGGGCGTGAAAGATAAACGAGGGGGCTGGAAGCGACAAATGTTTGACGCACAGATCTGCAATCAGGTGGGCAGCAAGGTGTGGGGGCCGGGCAGCACCAAACGGAAGCAGGAGCCGCCGGCGGGCACGGGAATGTAGTCCAGGCGTGCCTGGTTGGCCCGGCACAACTCGCGGGCGATATACAGGCCCAGCCCGGTGCCGTGCTCGGAGGTGGTGAAGAACGGACGGAACAGCTGCGCGGCCACGCTCTCGGGAATGCCCGGGCCACGGTCCATCACGTCGATCACCGCGCTGCGCTCGTGCTGGGCCACGCGCAGGCGCACCCGCGCCGGCTGCTGGCCGATGCGGCCGTACTTCAATGCGTTGTGCACCAGCACGGTGAGCACCTGGTACAGGTGCTTGGCGTCGACCTGCGCCATCACCGCCGTATCGCTGATGATCGGTTCGATGCTGTCGGTTTCCAGCGTCTGGCCTTGTTTGTACTCCAGCACGAAGCGGCGCACGAAGGCGACCAGGTCGACGTTCTCGGGCGTGGCGCGTTCGCGCCGTGCCAGCCCCAGCACGCTTTCGACGATGCCATTGGTGCGCTGGCATTGCTGGCGGATGATCTGCAGCAGGCGGCGGTCGCTTTCGTTGAAGCCGGTGCCTTCTTCCAGCAGCTGCACGGCATAGTTGATCGCCGCCAGCGGGTTGCGGATTTCATGGGCGAGGCTGGCCGAGAAGCGGCCCATGGCCGACAGGGTGAGCGATTCGGCGCGCCGCGAGACCACGCTGGAATCGTCCAGGAACACCAGGGCCAGCTCGCTGCCCGCCAGCAGGCGGGCGAAGCGCGGTTGCACTTCCGGCTGGTCGGGGTTGAGCTGCAGCGGCAGTTCGTCCTGCGCCCAGCCGTTGCGCCAGCGCTGCAGGCGGCGCGCCAGTTCCGGCGCGGCACTGGCCAGATCCAGGCGTCCTGTCTCACCGATGCCGTCATTGTCACCGAGCAGCATCGAGGCCGCTTCATTGGCCAGGGTGATGCGGTTGTCGGCGTCTACCACCAGCACGCCAGTGCGCATGCGGCGGATGATCAGTTCGTTGATCTGGAACAGGTTGGCTACTTCGTCGCCGCGCTGGTTGGCCAGCTGCTGGTTGCGGCGTGCGCGGCTGCCCACCTGGTAGCTGATGAAGGCCAGCGCCAGGTAGCTGGTGGCGAACATGGCCAGCTCGGCCAGCGTGCGGGTGGGATCGCCGCCTTCCAGCACTTTCCACAGGTATTCGGTACCGGTGGCCAGGCTGGCCGCGACTGCCAGGCCCAGCCCCCAGCTCAGCGGCAGCAGGGTGGCGGCCGCGGCGATGTTGAACAGCAGCGACATCGAGATGCCGGCGCTGGCGCCGGGCAGGGCGTGCGCCAGCAGGGTGGCGGCGATGATATCCACCAGCACGCTGGTGACCACGATGGGGCGCAGCCAGCGTTCGTTGCGGCCGATCGCCAGGGCCAGCAGCGACAGCACCAGATAGATGGCCGCAACGGTATCGGCCAGGCGCGGGTGGTGGGCCTCGCCGACCATGCCGGACAGGGGGCTGTAGAGCAGGCCGGCGATGACTGCGGCGATCAGCACCCGGTACAGCGCGAAGAAGTACAGCTCACGCCGCGGAATCGATTCGATGCGGTCGATCAATGAAGCACTGGGTGACACGCCGGAACTCCCCTTCTGGCTGCCTGGGTCTGGAATCTGCGGCGGGCCTGCCTGGCATCCCCTGAGGCCGGGCGGGCACGTCGCGTCGATGTAGTGTCGAGCGTGCTCGAGAGGGCCAGTATAGGGCCCCTGCGCTGGCGCCGCGGGACCGCCCCGCATCGCGCATTTGGCCCGCCGCGGAGACCGGAGGCCAGCGCCAGGGCGGGCGCAACTGCCTGAATGACCGCGAAAATCCGCCCGCGTCTGGCGTTTTGTACAGACTTCTTTGCGCCCCGGCGCCGGCTCGGCCACAATAGTGGGCCCGCCGCGGTCCGTGCCGGTGCCTCTTCCAGGGGCCCTGAGGAATTGCGTGCGGTCGTTCCTATTCCCACGGTGACGCATGAATTTCCACGAATACCAGGCAAAACAACTGCTTGCCGAATACGGCATCCCGGTCCCGGCCGGCAAGGTCGCGGCGACCCCGGACGAGGCGGTTGAAGTCGCCCAGTCGCTGGGCCAGGGCCCCTGGATGGTCAAGGCGCAGATCCACGCTGGCGGCCGCGGCAAGGCTGGCGGCGTCAAGTTCTGCAAGACCGTCGATGATGTGAAGGCCGCAGCGGCCAAGATGCTCGGCACCAAGATGGCCACCTACCAGACCGCCGGCGTCGAGCTGCCGATCAACCTGGTGCTGGTGACCACCGCCGGTGAGATCGTCAAGGAGCTGTACCTGTCGGTCCTGGTGGATCGCGGCACCCGCACCATCAGCTACATCGCCTCTTCCGAAGGCGGCATGGAAATCGAGCAGGTCGCTGCCGAGACCCCGGACAAGATCCACACCCTGAACGTGGACTTCGTCGAGGGCGTGCAGGGTTACCACGGCCGTGACATCGGCTTCAAGATGGGCCTGACCGCCAAGCAGGCCGGCCAGTTCGCCAACATCATGGTGAACCTGTACCGCATCTTCAACGAAAAGGACCTGGCGCTGGTTGAGATCAACCCGCTGGCCATCCTGGACGATGGCAACCTGTACGCGCTGGACGGCAAGTTCAACAGCGACGACAACGCCAACTTCCGCCACAAGGAACTGGTCGCGATGCGCGACAAGTCCCAGGAAGATGAAACCGAAGTGACCGCTTCGGAGCTGGACATCAACTACGTCACCATGGACGGCAACATCGGCTGCATGGTGAACGGTGCCGGCCTGGCCATGGCCACCATGGACGTCATCAAGCTCAACGGCGGCGAGCCGGCGAACTTCCTGGACGTGGGCGGCGGTGCGAACAAGCAGCGCGTCATCGAAGCGTTCAAGCTGATCCTGTCCTCGGACAAGGTCGAAGGCATCTTCGTCAACATCTTCGGCGGCATCGTCCGCTGCGACATGATTGCCGAAGGCATCATCGCCGCCGTGAAGGAAGTGGGCGTCAAGGTTCCGGTCGTGGTGCGCCTGGAAGGCACCAACGTGGAAGAAGGCAAGCAGCTGCTGCGTGACAGCGGCATGGCCATCATCCCGGCTGACAACATCAACGACGGCGCCAAGAAGGTCGTTGAAGCGGTCAAGAACGCCGCCTGATCCACGACACCGAAGGAAATTCCCATGTCTGTTTTGATTAACAAGAACACCAAGGTGATCGTGCAGGGCTTCACCGGCCAGCAGGGCACCTTCCACGCCACTCAGATGATCGAGTACGGCACCCAGGTTGTTGGCGGCGTGACCCCGGGCAAGGGTGGCACCACCCACATCGACCTGCCGGTCTTCAACACCGTTGCCGACGCCGTGCAGAGCACCGGCGCCAACGCGTCGGTCATCTACGTGCCGCCGCCGTTCGCGGCCGATGCGATCCTGGAAGCCGCTGCTGCCGGCATCAAGGTCATCGTCTGCATCACCGAAGGCATCCCGGTGCTGGACATGCTGCGCGTCAAGAACGTGCTGACCCGTTCCTACCCGGACACCGTCCTGATCGGTCCGAACTGCCCGGGTGTCATCACCCCGGGTGAGTGCAAGATCGGCATCATGCCGGGCCACATCCACAAGCCGGGCAAGATCGGCATCGTGTCGCGTTCGGGCACCCTGACCTATGAAGCGGTCAAGCAGACCACCGAAGTCGGCCTGGGCCAGTCCACCTGCATCGGCATCGGTGGCGACCCGATCAATGGCCTGAACTTCGTCGACTGCCTGAAGCTGTTCAACGAAGACCCGCAGACCGAAGGCATCATCATGGTCGGCGAAATCGGCGGTGACGCCGAGGAAGCCGGTGCCGAGTACATCAAGAACCACGTGAAGAAGCCGGTCGTCGGTTTCATCGCCGGTGCGTCGGCTCCGGCCGGCAAGCGCATGGGCCACGCCGGTGCGATCGCCTCGGGCGGCAAGGGCACTGCCGAAGGCAAGTTCGCCGCCATGGAAGCTGCTGGCGTCGTCACCGTCCGTTCGCCGGGCGACCTGGGCGCTGCCATCGCCAAGCTGGTGAAGTAAGAACGACTGCCTCTGGCAGCCGATTCTGTAGAGCCGAGCCCACGCTCGGCTTGCTTTGGAAAAGCCGCCCTCGGGCGGCTTTTCTGCGTCTGGCGGCCGCCTGGTCGGCCCATCCACGCATGGCGTGGATCTACTGAGCCAGGGCTGTCCACGCAGTGAACGCCCCCGGCGCGCGCACGACGCGGCGCTACAATGGGCGCATTGCAACCACAGGCTGGATTCCCATGGCTTCGATCCGCATCGCGATGGCGCAGTTCGATTTCCCGGTCGGCGATGTCGCCGGCAACACCGAGCGCATCATCGAGATGATCGGACAGGCGCGCGACGAGTATGGCGCCGAGCTGGTGATGTTCCCCGAGCTGGCAGTGAGCGGTTATCCGCCGGAGGACCTGCTGCTGCGTCCCGGCTTCCTGTACGAATGCGAGCAGGCGATGGGCCGTATCGCTGCTGCCTGCCGTGGCATCACCGCCGTGGTCGGCTGGCCGCAGGCGGCTGGTGCGGTGGTCTACAACGCCGCCAGCGTGCTGCGCGATGGCCTGCTGGAGCAGACCTACCGCAAGCGCGAGCTGCCCAACTACGCGGTGTTCGACGAGCGTCGCTACTTCGATGTCGATCCGGACGGCGGCAGCTGTGTGTTCGAGGTCAATGGCATTCCGGTGGGTTTGCTGATCTGCGAGGACCTTTGGTTCGCCGAGCCGCTGGCCGACACCGTGCGCGCGGGGGCGCAACTGGTGGTAGTGCCCAATGCCTCGCCGTACGAGCGGGGCAAGCACGCCCAGCGCGACGCGGTGCTGGCCGCACGCACCCGCGAGAGCGGGGCGGCCATCGCCTATCTCAACGTGGTCGGTGGCCAGGATGCGCTGGTGTTCGACGGCGCGTCGGTGGTGGCCGATGGTGACGGCACGGTACACCCGGCTGCCGCTGCCTTCGTCGACCAGTGGCTGGTGGTGGAGTACGACGGTGAGACCCGCCGCTTCATGCCGCACGTGTGGATGGACGATGGCGACGAGAGCATGGACGCGCTGGCCTGGCGTGCCGTGACCCGTGGCATCCAGGACTACTGCCGCAAGAACGGCTTCAAGAAGGTGTGGCTGGGGCTGTCCGGTGGCATTGATTCGGCGCTGGTACTGGCGCTGGCGGTCGACGCGCTCGGCGCTGGGAACGTTACCGCCGTGCGCCTGCCGTCGCGCTATACCGCCGGCATGTCCAACGACCTGGCCGCCGAGCAGTGCCAGGCACTGGGCGTGAAGCTGGAAGCGGTCTCGATCGAGCCGGCGTTCAAGGGCCTGATGGAATCGCTGGCGCCGATGTTCGAAGGCACCGCGCCGGACGTGACCGAAGAGAACCTGCAGTCGCGCAGCCGCGGGGTGATCCTGATGGCACTGGCCAACAAGTTCGGCGGCCTGTTGCTGACCACCGGCAACAAGAGCGAGTACGCCGTCGGCTACGCCACCATCTACGGCGACATGTGCGGTGGCTATGCGCCGTTGAAGGACCTGTACAAGACCGAGGTGTTCGGCCTGTCCAAATGGCGCAATACCGTGGGCGGCGCGCCGGTGATTCCGCCGGCGGTGATCAGCCGCCCGCCATCGGCCGAGCTGCGCGAGAACCAGCTGGACCAGGATTCGCTGCCGGCCTATGACGTGCTGGACGGCATCCTGTACCGCTACATCGACCAGGAACAGTCGCGCACGGAGATCGTGGCCGCCGGCTACGACGCGGCCGTGGTTGACCGCGTGCTGCGCCTGGTGCGCATCAGCGAGTGGAAGCGGCACCAGGCCGCGCCGGGGCCGAAGGTGTCGCGCCGGGCGTTCGGTCGCGAGCGTCGCTACCCGATCAGCAACGGCTACAAGGGCTGAGGCAACGGTGGGTGGGCAGTGCCGGTCGCTGGCCCGCAACCCGTCGGCCCTCTCCGGTGGGTGCGGACCTTGGTCCGCACGGTGGTCGAAGATCATCCACGCGTGGCATGGATCTACGGGACTTCGTCGAGCAGCTGTTCGATGCCGGCAGTTTCCGCAGCGTCGCTGAAGTGGCCATCCTCAAACCGCGCACGTACGAACGCCAGGCCATCCGCCGCCGCCGCGTCCAGCGTGCCGCGGTGATCGACCGGATAGCGCCGGAACGCGACCGGCTCGCCTCGCAGGGCCAGGCCTGCGGCATACAGCAGGGTGGTCAGATAGGGCACATCGCGGTCCTCGCTGCCGTGGCCCAGCATCAGCGGTTGGCTGAAGCCGCGGCGCGGTACGCCAAGGTAGTCGTACAGCACGGCCCAGATGCCCGGCACGTGGGTCAGCGGTGCAGTGAACATGCTGCCGGTGTCCGCGCCGTCCAGGGTGACGGCCAGTTCGCCCAGGCACTGCTCGTGTGCCACCGCCACCCGCGCGCGGCCTTCATCGCTGAGGACGCGGTCGATCTGCGGCGCGGCCTGCAGCAGGCCATCGAGCAGATACGCGTGATACGCGTTGAGCGCGCCCGGATTGGCGGTGCGGTTGTCGGGCTTCATCACCAGCGCGGTCAGTTCGACTGCGGTGGGCGTTCCGGTGGTGAAGCTGCCGCGGTACTGCAACGACGGCCCACCATAGGAGGGGGCGATGTGGCCCGCCGTGAGCGCGGCGGCACCGCCCTGCGAATGGCCGACCGAGACCCAGCGCGGCGACAGCGTCCCGTTGCCGAGGTACTGGCGGCTGGCCTTGATCATGTCGATGGCGTTGCGCGCGGCAGTGCGCACATGCAGATAGGCATGGCTGCCTGGACTGCCCAACCCCTGGTAATCCGCCGCGACCACGGCATAGCCCTGCGCCAGGAACTGATCGAGGAAGCGCCCGTCGCGCGCGGGCTGGTACGGGCCGGAGACCGAAGGCGCACAGCGATCGGCGATGCCCTGCGTGCCATGCGCCCAGGACACGACCGGCCAGCCGCCCGCCGGCGCCGTGCCGGCGGGCAGGTACAGCAGGCCGGTGCCTTCGGCCAGTTGGCCGCGATGATCCGGGGTACGGTAGTACAGCTTGTAGGCGTGCGCGGCCTTGGAGGGCACCCACGACGCGCGATAGGGGGCTGCAGACAGCAGATCGCCCGGTGCTGCCGGTGCGGCAGCCAGGGAGGCCGAGGACAGCGCCAGCAGGGCAGTGGCGAGGAGGCAGGCGCGGGGACGGAAATGGCGTGGCGGTGGGGTCATGAGGCGCTCCTTCACGGCCGGGATGGCCGTTGCGCCGCAGTGTGGAGGGGCTCGCCCGCGCCGATTGGGACCGGCGTCGCATCCGCCGGGGATTCGTAGAATTCCTAGTGTCGTGGTCCATGGGCGCACGAACCATCCACGCATGGCGTGGATAACCGACAAAGAAAAGGCCCCTTGCGGGGCCTTTTTCTTATTTCTTTTCCAGTCGCGCGTTGCGCTGGCCGGTGCTGGCGGACTTCTCGCCAGCGAACGGGTTCAGCTTGCGGATCATCCATGGGTACTTCGGCCACTTGCCTTCCAGCCACGGGTGGTCCGGCTGGTTCAACTGCAGGACGCGGCGCGCATCATCGGCCAGGGTCTTGTTGCCCAGGTGGGTGTAGGAATCGGCCAGGACCGCAACGGCGTCGTACTGGAACGCGCTCTGCGGATAGGTTTCCAGCAGGTAGTTGGCGCGGCCGGCGGCCGAGACCCAGGCGCCGCGGCGCATGTAGTACAGGGCGTTGTCCAGTTCGTGCTGGGCGAACACGTCACGCAGTTCCAGCATGCGCTGGCGCGCATCGGCGGCGTAGCGGCTGTTCGGATAGCGGTCCACCACGATATTGAAGTCCGAATACGCCTGGTGCGGCGTGGACAGGTCGCGGCGGCTGGCATCCAACGCCCATACGCGACGCAGGAAAACCGTACTGCGGTTGGAGTTCGCCAGGCCGCGCAGGTAGTACAGGTACGCGATGTTGCGGTGGGTCGGGTAGGTACGGATGAAGCGGTCGATGCTGGACACCGCGTCATCGTGCTTGCCGGCCTTGTACTGGGCGTAGGCGGTCTCGATCATCGCCTGCTCGGTGTACGGACCGTACGGATACTGGGCCACCAGGCGGCGGAAGCTGGCCTCGGCGCCGCTCCAGTTGCCGCCCTGCATCAGCTTGTGGCTTTTCTCGTACAGCTGTTCGACCGGCACGCCTTCATCGGGGCGATCACCCTTCTTGGCGCCGCGATGGCAGCCGGTGGCGGCGATGACCAGCACCAGCAGCAGGGCGGTGAGGCGGACGGGCGCGGAGAGCATGGCGGAGCGTCGGATCATGGGGTCGAGGCGGGACGCGGCTGGAATACGAAGGGTCGATGATAGCCTAGTGTCCTGTCCAGCGACTGAAACCGGCCGCCGGGACCCCAAAATTTCAAAGAATGCCCCCTGCCATGTCTGAACAACCCTCTGAATCGGCCCGCCAGGCCATCGTCCCCGACACCGCTGCCGGGCGCCGTTTCGACGCCGTCGTGGCCGAACTGTTCCCCGAATACTCGCGTTCGCGCCTGACCGAATGGATCAAGGCCGGGGAGGTGCTGCTGGACGGTGCCCAGGTGCGCCCGCGCGATCCGCTGCGCGGCGGCGAGGTGGTGACCCTCAACGTGGTACTGGAAACCCAGACCGACGCCCAGCCGGAGGACATCCCGCTGGACGTGCTGTTCGAGGACGAGCACCTGCTGGTGATCAACAAGCCGGTCGGCCTGGTGGTACACCCGGGCGCGGGCAACCACAGCGGCACCCTGGTCAACGCCCTGCTGTTCCGCGACCCGTCGGTGGCGGTGCTGCCGCGCGCCGGCATCGTGCACCGCCTGGACAAGGACACCAGCGGCGTGATGGTGGTGGCCAGGACCCTGGAAGCGCAGACCGCGCTGGTCGAGCAGCTGGCCGCACGCGACGTGCACCGCCAGTACCTGGCCATCGTGATGGGCGCGCTGGTGGCCGGTGGTACTGCCGATGCCCCGATCGACCGCCACCCGCGCGATCGCCTGAAGATGGCGGTGCGTGAGGACGGCAAGGAAGCGGTGACCCATTACCGCCTGCGCGAGCGCTTCCGTGCGCATACCGCGCTCGAGTGCCGCCTGGAAACCGGCCGTACCCACCAGATCCGCGTGCACATGGCGCACGTGCGCCATCCGATCATCGGCGACCCGCTGTATGGCGGCGCGCTGAAGCTGCCCAAGGGCGCCAGCGACGAGCTGGTGGCTGCGCTGCGCGGCTTCAAGCGCCAGGCCCTGCACGCCGAGACGCTGGAGTTCATGCACCCGATCACCGGTGAACCGGTGCGCAACACCGCGCCGGTGCCGGAGGACATGCTGCACCTGATGAAGGTGCTGCGCGAAGACAGCGAAGCCTTCGCCGCCCGCGAGCGGGACCGCTGGTGATGGCGGCCGCGCTGCCGTTGCTGCAGGCCGACTGGCCGGCGCCCGCAGGCGTCCACGCGCTGACCACGCGCAGGCACGGCGCGGGCATCTCGCCGGCGCCGTTCGCGCAGTTCAACCTGGGCAACCGGCACGCGGCCGATGGTGATACCCCCGCCAACGTCGAGCACAACCGCCAGCTGCTGCAGCAGGGGTTGGCGCTGCCGTCGGCCCCGCACTGGCTGCGCCAGGTGCACAGCAGCACCGTGCTGCGCTTCGATGCACCGCCGGTGCCGGGTGCCGCCGAGCCGGTGGCCGACGCCGCGGTGACCTCGGTGCCCGGCGTGGTGCTGGCGATCCTGACCGCCGACTGCCTGCCGGTGGTGTTCGCCGCCGCAGACGGCAGCGAGGTGGGCGCGGCCCATGCCGGCTGGCGGGGGCTGGCCGACGGCATGCTGGAGGCCACGGTGGCCGCGCTGCAGACGCCGCCGGCGCAGCTGCGGGCCTGGCTGGGCCCGGCCGCCGGGCCGTCCGACTATGAGATCGGCGAGGAGGTCTATCACGCCTTCGTCGGCCATGATCCCGCTGCTGAGCGGGCGTTCGTCGCGACCCGTCCCGGTCACTGGAAGGTGGACCTGTTCGCGCTGGCGCGGCAGCGTCTGCAGTCTGTGGGGATGCACCCGGCACAGGTGTATGGCGGCACGGTGTCGACGATGGCCGACCCGGACCTGTATTCGCACCGGCGCGATCGTCGCACCGGGCGCATGGCGACCCTGGCCTGGATCGCGCCCTGACTCCGCCGCTGTTCGCGTGTGTGCTGGGGCCGGCCTTCGCCACCCTGGCAGGACCGGTGCAGGCGCTGCATGCCGCGCCGTTGCCGTGCCGCTACGTGGGGCAGGCCTGCATCGTGAGGGGGCGGCACTGGCTGGTGCCGCTGCTGGCTGCGTTGGCGCGGTTGCCACAGGACGGTGACGCGCTGCCCACCGAGGTGGCGTTCAACCGCTACCGGCAGGGCGAGCAGTGGGCGCGGCGGTTCGGCCGCTGGCCAATGGTGTCGCGGCTGTGGGCGCACGACGGGCATCTGCGCGAGCAGTTGGGCGCGGTGCGCTTCGAATTTGATCTGCAGGCCCGCGAGGGTGGCATCGACTGGTCGGTGCGGCGGGTCTGGGCGTTCGGGCTGCTGCCGCTGCCAAGGCGCTGGTTTGATGGCGCGCGTTGCCGCGAAGCCTGGCAGGGCGAGCGTTACACTTTCCTGGTCGATGTGACGCTGCCCTGGGTGGGAGCCCTGATCCGCTATGAAGGCTGGCTCGAACCGCGGTGAGGCCGCCGCCGAGGCTGGGACCGCGGTGATCGTATTCGATGGCGTATGCGCGCTGTGCAACCGCTGGGTGCGCTTCCTGCTGCGCTTCGACGGCAGGGGGCGCTATCGCTTTGCAGCGATGCAGGGGCAGAAGGGCAGCGCGATGCTGCGCGCGCACGGGCTTGATCCGCAGGACCCGATGTCGTTCCTGCTGCTGGACGCACAGGGTGCCTGGACCGATACCGATGCGATGCTGCGCGTCCTTGAGGGGCTGGGCGGCGCCTGGCGCTTGGCCGGCGTGCTGCGGCTCGTGCCGCGCGGCTGGCGTGATGCGGCGTATCGCGCGCTGGCACGCAACCGCTACCACTGGTTCGGTCGGCATGAGGCCTGTTACCTGCCCGCACCGGAGCAGGCCGCGCGGTTCCTGGATTGATCGCCTGTCTTTTGTAGAGTCGAGCCATGCTCGACTTGCTTTTTTCTCCTGCCAATAGCAGCCGCGCATGGCTCGGCTCTACAAAACGCAGCCGAGCATGGCTCGGCTCTACAGGAACGCGTGCCTCAACCCTCCAGCGCGTCCAGGTAGCTGCGGCGCCAGTGGTTGATGTCGTAGGTGCGCAGGTGCTCCATCATCGCGTGCCAGCGCTCTTTGCGCCTGCTCAGCGACATCGTGGCTGCGGTGGCGATCGCATCGGCCACGCCGTCCAGATCATGCGGGTTCACCAGCAGTGCCTGCTTCAGTTCGTCGGCGGCGCCAGCCAGCAGTGACAGCACCAGCACGCCCGGATCCTCCGGGTCCTGCGACGCCACGTATTCCTTGGCCACCAGGTTCATGCCATCGCGCAGCGGCGTGACCAGGCCGACCGCCGCCGCCCGGTAGAAGCCGGTGAGCGTGGCATGTGTGAAGTTCTGGTTGACGTACCGCAGCGGCGTCCAGTCCGGCTCGGCATGGCCGCCGTTGATGTGGCCAGCGATCTGCTCCAGCTGGCTGCGCAACTGCCGGTACTCGGTGACATCACCGCGCGAGACCGGGGCGATCTGCAGGTAGGTCAACGAGCCGCGCTGGTCAGGGTGGCGCTGCAGGTAGCGCTCGAAGCCAAGGAAGCGCTCGGGGAGGCCCTTGGAATAGTCCAGGCGATCCACGCCGATTGCCAGCTGGCGGTCGCGCAGGCTGGCGCGAAGATTCTTCACGGCGGTCTTGGTGGCGGCTGTGCCGGCCTGGCGTGCGATCAGCTCGGTGTCGATGCCGATCGGGAAGGCTGCTGCACGGAAGCGGCGCCCGCCCGGCGCTTCCAGCTCGCCGTTGTCGAGCACGCGTCCGCCGCCGAACAGGCGCAGGTAGGTCTGGAAGCGATCGGCATCGCGCTGGGTCTGGAAGCCGACCAGATCGTAGGCATACAGCGCCGAAAACAACCGCAGGTGATCGGGCATCGCCTGCAGCAGGTCCGCCGACGGCATCGGGATGTGCAGGAAGAAGCCGATGCGGCAGCCGATGCCGCGCTCGCGCAGCAGCGCGCCGAGCGGAATCAGGTGATAGTCATGGATCCAGACGATGTCATCCTCGCGCAGCAATGGCGCGAGCTTGTCGGCGAACAGCGCATTGACCTTGTGGTAGGTCTCGCGGGTACCGCGGTCATAGTCGACCAGATCCAGGCGGAAGTGCAGCAGTGGCCACAGCGTGCGGTTGGCAAAGCCGTTGTAGTAGCCATCGACCTCGCGCTTGCTCAGGTCCATGGTGACGTAGTCGATGTCACCGTCCTTCTGCCGGTGCAGCGTGCCGCTGCCTTCCTTTACGGTCTTGCCGCTCCAGCCGAACCACAGGCCGCCGCGCTCCTTCAGGGCGGCCAGCAGGCCGACCGCCAGGCCGCCTGCGCGGTTCTCGCCGGGCACGGCCACACGGTTTGAAACCACGACCAGACGACTCACGATGCCTCCTGCCAGGACCGCGACAGGCGCATCGCGGCGGTGATCAGGCCGACGTGCGAATAGGTCTGCGGGAAATTGCCCCAGGCCTCGCCGCTGTCGAAGGCCAGATCCTCCGACAGCAGGCCCAGGTGGTTGCGCTGCTTCAGCAGCAGCTCGAACATCTCGCGTGCTTCATCCATGCGCCCGATCGCCGCCAGCGCATCGATGTACCAGAACGTACAGATGGTGAAGCTGGTTTCCGGTTCGCCGAAGTCATCCGGCGCGACGTAGCGGTACAGCGAATTGCCGTGCTTGAGGTCGCGGCCGATGGCATCGACGGTGGCAATGAACCGGGCGTCCATCGCGTCGATGAAGCCGATGTCGGCCAGCAGCAGCAGCGAGGCATCCAGGCGATGGCCGCCGAAGGTATCGGTGAAGTGGCCCAGCTCCTCGCTCCAGGATTCGGCCATGATGCGGGCGTGGATGGTGTCGGCGCGCTCGCGCCAGTAGTGTGCGCGGTCATCACGCTTCAGGCGCACGGCGATCTTGCACAGGCGGTCGCACGCAGCCCAGCACATCGCGCTGGTGTAGGTGTGCACTTCGGTGCGGCCGCGGAATTCCCACAGGCCGGCATCGGGGACGTCGTGCAGGGCGAAGGCCTGTTCGCCCAGGGGTTCCAGGCGGGCAAACGTGTGCGCGTCGCCGGGATTCTGCAGGCGACGGTCAAAGAAAAGCTGCGTGGACGCCAGCACCACGCTGCCGTACACGTCGTGCTGGCGCTGCACCCAGGCCAGGTTGCCGCGGCGCACCGGGCCCATGCCGCGGTAGCCGGACAGGCTGGGCACTTCGTCTTCGTCCAGCTTGGCTTCAAAGCCGATGCCATACAGCGGCTGCAGCGTGCCGTCGGTGGTGGCCAGGTTGAAGATGTACCCGAGGAACTGTTCCATCGTGCGCGTTGCGCCGAGACGGTTCAGCGCGCGCACCACGAAAGCTGCGTCACGCAGCCAGCAGTAGCGGTAGTCCCAGTTGCGCACGCTGCCGGGTGCTTCCGGAATGGAGGTGGTCATCGCCGCGATGATCGCACCGCTGTCCTCGTACTGGCACAGCTTCAGCGTGATCGCGCTGCGGATCACCGCGTCCTGCCACTCCAGGGGAATGGACAGGTAGCGCACCCATTCGCGCCAGTAGTCGCGGGTGCGCTGGAAGGCTTCCTGCACGTAGCCGCTGATCGAGCGGTTGAGCGATTCGTCCACGCCCAGGATCAGGTGGACGGGATGGCTGAGCACGAAGGGCAGGCCGTCGCGCACGAAGCGGACCGGCACATCGGTGGTCAGCCGCAGCACGTGCTCGGGCAGGATCCAGCGCACATGGTTGCTGCCCCAGGTGGACTCCGGCACGCGCGCGCCCCAATCGGCCAGCGGGCGGGCGCGCACGGTGATGCGTGGGCTACCGGCCAGCGGGCGCACCTGGCGGATCAGGCTGACCGGCCGGTAGAAGCGGTCGTTCTGCCGCCAGCGGGGCGCGAAGTCGAGGATCTCCAGTTCGCCGCCGTGCGTGTCGCGCAGGACGGTGCGCAGGATCGCCGTATTGGTCAGGTACTCCTGCTCGCTGCTGGCGAAGTCTTCCAGCTCGATGGCGAAGTCACCACCGGTCTGCTGGTTGGGGCCGAGCAGGGCACAGAAGGTGGGGTCGCCGTCGAAGGTGGGCAGGCAGCTCCAGACAACGCGGGCACGTTTGTCGACCAGGGCGCCGAAGCTGCCGTTGCCGACCACGCCCAGATCAAGATCGGGTTGGGTCATCACGCGGTACATCTCGGTTGCGGCCGTGGGGGGGCCGGGTCAATAGGCATTCTCACGCAGCCACGCGTGCACGCTGCGTATGTCGGGCAGCGCGAACACGGCCACGCTGGGTTCGCGTTCGCCCACCAGCACGCTCCAGCCATGCTGGCCGTTGGCAGCGTCGAAGCCGAATTCGTCGGTGAGGTCGTCACCGAGGAAGACGGGCAGGCGGCCACGGAAGGGCAGGTACTGCATCATCCTCCGTACCGCACGGCCCTTGTCGCTGCCAACCGGGACGAACTCGACCACGTGGTCGCCGGGTTGCAGGCGGTAACTGGAACGGCCGCGCACGTGGCGGTCGGCGAAGGCGCGCACATCGCTGGCGGCGTGCGGCGCGCCGCGCCAGTGCAGCGCCAGGCCGACACCCTTGTCTTCCACCAGCACGCCGGGGTGGCCATGGGCGAAGCGCATCGCCTGCTGGTGCAGCGCGTGCAGCCACTCGGCGGTGTCGTCGTCGTGCTCCTCGCGCAGCACACGACCGTCCTCGCCGCGCAATTCATGGCCATGCAGGCCCGCGGCAGGCAGTTGCAGGGGAGCGAACAGTTGATCGAGCTGCTCAAGCGGGCGACCACTGACCAGTGCTACGGCACCTTCCAGGCGGTCGCTGATGCGGCCGATGGCGTCACGCACATCCGGCAGCAGCTGCACGGCATCCGGGCGCGCAGCGAACTCGATCAGGGTGCCATCGACATCGAGGAACAACGCACAGGCGTCGTCCAGCAATGGCGGTGGCGGACGCAGGGGGAGCGGTTCAGCCATGCCGCCCACCTTGCCAGCGTGGGCGTGTACGTGGGGTCGAGGGCAGGCTACGGATCAGCTTCGGTGGGTGCCGACCGTTGGTCGGCACAAAGGGTCAGCCTGCATTGAACCCAGACAGTGCGGACCAACGGTCCGCACCCACCGAGAGCGATCACTTCCGGTGGGTGCCAACCGTTGGTTGGCACAAAGGGTCAGCCTGCATTGAACCCGGGCAGTGCGGACCAACGGTCCGCACCCACCCAAGGCAATTACACCCAGAGCAATCAGAAGGTATAGCGGACGCGGCCGTAGTAGTACGCGCCATTGCTGCCGATCGGCGACAGCACGTCATACGGCAGGTTGCCGAAGTAGTGGATATCGCTGTTGGACCGATCCGGGTAGTTGTCGGTCAGGTTCTGCCCGCCGATGGCCACGCTCCACTGCGGGGTGATGCGGTATTCGACTTCCGCGTCCAGCTGCCACTCGGCCTGGTAGGTCTGGCGCGGGATGTAGCCATCACCGAAGTTGAACACGCGGGTGGCGCTGCCGTAGCGGTTCACGCGGCTGCTCAGCGACCAGTGGTCGTTGCTCCAGGCAGCCGAGAAACTGCCACGTGTACGCGGTGTGGCATCGGTCAGCGTGTTGGTCTCTTCAATCCCGAACAGCACATAATCCGGGTCCAGCGCCTGCAGCTGGGCCGGCGTGGCCAGCACGTTCTTCAGCGTGGTCTTGGTATACGCATAGGTGCCGGTCAACAGCAGCTGGCCATCGCCCAGCGACTGGCGCCAGTTGGTCACCAGCTCGGCGCCACGGGTGCGGGTATCGGCGGCGTTGACGAAGAAGCTGGCGCTCTGCAGGCCGCTGACACCGTAGTTGGCTGCCACGTAGCCGGTCAGTGCATCACCGGTGATGCTCTCCGACAGTGCGATGCGGTCGTCGATGTCGATCTGGAAGAAGTCCAGCGAGAGGTCGAAGTGTTCGCCGATGCGGCTGGTGAAGCCCAGCGACGTGTTCAGGGATTTTTCCGGTTTCAGGTCCTGCGCGCCAAGGCCACGCGCGATCGGATTGTTGACCGACAGCAGTCGGCCCTGCACCAGCTGGCCACCAGCGTTATAGCCGGTGGAGGTGGATTCGTAGCCGATCTGCGCCAGTGAAGGTGCGCGGAAGTTGTTGGAGATAGCACCGCGCAATGCAAACGCCGGCGTGAACTCGTAGCGCAGGCCGAGCTTGCCGGTCAGCTCGCCGCCGAAGTCGTCGTTGTGCTCGTAGCGCGCGGCCAGATCGGTGGAGAACTTCTCGCCGAACTGGCTGGACAGGCTGGCATAGGCGCTGGCCACGTCGCGCGACAGGGTGGCGGCGTCCTGTGGGGTCAGGCCGCCACCGGCCTGCGAGCCGGTCGGGCGGTCGGTGTACGGGCCCGCCGCATAGCTGGCCGGGTCGCCGGGGCGGGTCTGGTAGCGCTCATGGCGCGCTTCCACGCCCAGGCCCAGCGTGTGGCTGATGCTGTCGCTCTGGGTGAACACGCGGCTCAGGTCGAGGTTGCCCACGGTCTGCGCGTACTCGTAGTCGGCGGTCTTGAAGCGGGTCGGGCTGGTCGGGCCCAGCGAGGCGTTGAGCGAATCACGCAGGCGGTAGGTGAAGTCGTTCTGGCCGTAATCCAGGCTGCCGTCGTAGCTCCACTCGCCCCACTGGCCGCGCACGCCGGCCACGGCCTGTACGTCGCGGTTCTCGCCTTCGGAGATCGGTCGGTAGCCGTTCGAATAGACCTGCTTCCAGTTGGCATCGCCATCGGGATAGCGGAAGTAGTTGGCGCCTTCGGTATCGCGCTGGTTGAAGGTACCGAACGCGTAGAACGTCGAGGTCTGGCCGACCGGAATCTCGGTGTTCAGCCACAGGTTGATGTCCTTGCTCTTGCCATCGCCCAGCACGTAGTTGCGCTTGCCCTGCAGCGCCAGGTTGTCCGGCGTCTGGTCCCACGGCGGAACCTGGTCGAAGCCGGCGCGGTTGGTGCCGTTGCGGTGCTTGTATTCCAGGCCGACGCGCAGGAAGCCACCGTCTTCGCCCAGCGAGGTGCCGACCTTGGCGCTGATGTTGCCGGTCTGGCCATCGGTGAGGGTGCGGCCGATCGGCTGGAGGTCGGTGTGGTTGGCACCGTAGCTGGCCTCGATCTCGCCGCCGTCGCCGCCGTTGTCGAGGATCACGTTGATCACGCCGGCCACGGCGTCCGAGCCGTACAGCGCACCGGCACCGTCGCGCAGCACTTCGATGCGCTTGATCGCGCTGACCGGGATCGAATTGAAATCGACCGGGGTGGTGCCCTTGCCGATCTTGCTGTCGGTGTTGACCAGCGCGGTGTGGTGGCGGCGCTTGCCGTTGACCAGTACCAGCACCTGGTCCGGCGACAGGCCGCGCAACTGCGCGGCGCGCACATGGTCGGCGCCACCGGAGTTGGACTGGCGCGGGAAGTTGAACGACGGCAGCAGCGCCTGCAGCGCGCTGCCCAGTTCACCGTTGACCACGCCGGCCTTGCGGATGTCCTCGGCGGTGAGCACGTCCACCGGCGAGGTGGATTCGAGCACGGTGCGGTCGGCGGCACGGGTGCCGGTGACGATCACCGTGTCCAGGTTGGTGGCGTCCTGGGCCAGGGCTGGGGCGGCGGAGGAAAGCGCGATGGCGATGGCGAGGCCGAGCGGCGACGCGGGCAGGCGGAAGGACATGGGGGCTCCAGCAACAACGACGACGGGGAAGGGGAGATAGTTTCACTTACATCCATCCGGATGAAGCGATATATTATCTTCGCGTGATGGCCGGTGCCGATGCAAGCCCCTGCCGGCCTGGCATGAGTTGATGCCCTGCTGGCATCAGCACGCCGGGCCGGTGGCGCTGTACGCTGCCGGCTCGCCTTGTCCCCCCTTCCCCGGAGCTGTACCGATGAAACACCTTGGCCTCGTCTTTGCCGTGCTGCTGGCCACCAGCGGCTGCGCCAGCCTTTCTTCGCAGGCGCCCAGCGCCTATGCCACGGCCACTACCGCCGAACTGAAGGGCGATGCCGCCCGCCCGTCTTCCGCGCACGGCTGGGTGCGCAGCGAGCTGTATTTTGGCGTCGGCGAGGAGCAGGGCGCCGGCAACCGCCCGCAGGCCGACACCATCAGCGACGCGCAGTGGCGCACCTTCCTGGACAAGGAGGTGACCCCGCGCTTCCCGGATGGCCTGACCGTGTTCGATGCCTATGGCCAGTGGCTGTTCCGCGGCGATGCCGCGCCCAACCGCCTGCGCACGAAGGTGCTGGTGGTGCTGCATGAGGACACCCCGCAGCGCCGCGCCGATATCGAAGCGATCCGCCTGGCGTGGAAGCAGCAGACCAGGCATCAGTCGGTGCTGTGGTCGCGGCAGCCGGTCGAGGTATCGTTCTGAGTTGAAGGCGCCGCCGCGGTGCCGCAGGGAGCAATGATGAACTACAGGGAATGCCTGCTGGGCCTGGTATTGGTGGGCGTGCTGGCACCGCCGGCGCAGGCGGGTGGGGACGACGGCGAAACGCTACGCTTCCAGGTGGCCGCTCATGTGCAGGCGCATGCCGATCCCCAGCAGGACGGAAGCATCGTGGTGCAGCTGTCACCGTCGGGCAAGCGCCAGACGCTGGCGGGCGCGGCCGATGCCGACGGCAATTCGCGCTGGGGTCTGGAAGACGTCGATTTCGATGGCTACCCGGAACTGGTCGCGCGCGCCCCGGTCGGCATGGTCAACGAGGCGGTGGCGGTGTACCGCTTCGATCCGACCAGTGCCGGTTTCCGCGCGCTGCAGGCCGGTACCCACGGCAAGGACAGTTGTGGTGACCTGATGGGGCTGAGCGTGGACGTTGCCACCCGCACCCTCACCAGCAGTTGCCGCAGCGGCCCGATGTGGTACACCGACCAGTACCGGTTTGCAGGCGCGAAGCTCCATCTGTACCGCTCTGAGAGCGTGCTGATGCTGGCCGATACGTTGAACGCCGCGCTGCAGTGGGAACAGACCGAAGAGCAGGGCCCGTTGGCGGTCTGGCGCACCTATGACCCCGCCGGCCGTGTGTTGGAAAGTGCCATCGCCGATGGCCTGGGAGCACCGCCGGACGGGCCGTTGCAGGGGCAGCAGGCCACCGTGGTGCCCGCGCGCCTGTTCCTCTTCGACCGACCCGGCGCGTCCAGCACCAAGCGTTACCTGGTGCAGGGGGATCGCGTGGAACTGCTGGATGAACAGGACGGCTGGGTGAAGCTGCGCTACCGCAACCCGAAAAGCGGTGCAGTGGAGGGTTGGATCAACGTCAATGATTGACGAGACGTCTACCCGCAGTTTGCACATCGAGGCAATGGGCAACTTGCCCACGAGGGCATCACTTCATCGGGTCTAGCCTCGGACGTTCCCCCGTTCGAGGATGTATCCGATGAGCAAGCGCGTGGCCGAAATCGTGGTGGACGCCCTGCAGCAGGCTGGTGTCCGCCGTTGCTACGGCATCGTGGGCGATACGCTCAACCATGTGACCGATGCGATGCATGGCAGCGAGATCGCCTGGGTGCACGTGCGCCATGAAGAAGTGGCAGCGTTCGCCGCCGGCGCCGATTCGCTGGTGAGCGGCGAGTTGACCGCCTGTGCGGGCTCCTGTGGTCCCGGTGGCCTGCACTTCATCAACGGTGTGTTCGAGACCAACCGCAACCGTGCACCGATGGTGCTGATCGCCAGCCAGGTGGTGACCAGCGAGCTGGGCATGGAATTCCCGCAGGAAGTGGATTTCAAGGCGGTCTATGGCAGCTGCACGGTGTTCTGCGAGCAGGTGCACAGCCCGGAGCAGGCGCGACGCGTGGTGGCCCTGGCCTGCCAGGCGGCGATCAGCCGGCGTGGCGTGGCGGTAGTGATCCTGCCGGCCGACATCAGCCAGGCTGAGGTGAAGCACGATGTGCCGTTCTCGGTGCACTACACCCAGCCGGTGCTGCGCCCGTCCGACGCCGAACTGCAGCGCATTGCCGAGCTGCTGGGGCAGGGCAAGCGTATCGGCATCTATGCCGGTGCCGGTTGCCAGGGCGCGCACGCGCAGCTGCTGGAACTGGCCCGGCACCTGCAGGCGCCGGTTGCGCACACTTCGCGCGCCAAGGATTTCGTCGAGCCGGACAACCCGTACAACATGGGCATGACCGGAATCTTCGGCATCGAGTCTGGCTTCCACACGCTGATGGAGTGCGACACGCTGCTGCTGCTCGGCGCCGACTTCGCCTGGGGCCAGTTCTACCCCGACAAGGCCACGATCATCCAGGTCGACCGTGATGGTAGCCACCTTGGCCGCCGCCACCCGGTGAACCTGGGCGTGGTCGGTGACATCGCACCGACGCTGGATGCCTTGCTGCCGATGTTGCCGCCGCGCGAGGACAGCAGTTTCCTGGACGAATGTATCGAACGTCGCGACAAGGCGCTGAAGAAGCGCGAACAGGAAGAACAGCCGGGCGAGGGCAAGCTTATCCACCCGCAGCATCTGACCGCGCTGCTGTCGAAGCATGCCAGCGACGATGCGCTGTTCACCGCTGACGGCGGCTCGCCGATGGTCTGGGTGCTGCGCCATATCCGCGTCAACGGTCGCCGCCGCACGCTGACCAGCCTGCTGCACGGCACGATGGCCAATGCAATGCCGCAGGCCCTGGGCCTGCAGAAGGCGTTCCCCGGCCGGCAGGTGATTTCGCTGTCCGGCGATGGTGGCCTGGCGATGCTGTTGGGTGACCTGCTGACCGCGGTGCAGGAAAACCTGCCGATCAAGGTGGTGGTGTTCAACAATGGCTCGCTGAACTTCGTCGAGCTGGAGCAGAAGGTGGAAGGCCTGCTGGACAACTACACCGACCTGAAGAACCCGGACTTCGGGCGCCTGGCCGAGGTGATCGGCTTCCACGGCCGCACGGTGACCCGTAGTGAGGATCTGGAGGAAGCGGTGCAGGATTTCCTGTCGCAGCGCGGCCCGGCACTGCTGGACGTGCACACCAGCCGCGCCGAGCTGGTGATGCCGCCGCAGATCGAGGCCAAGCAGGTCGCCGGCACGGCGCTGTACGCGGCCAAGGCGGTGTTGAACGGCCGCTTCGACGACGTGAAGCATCTGCTGGTGGACAACTTCCTGAAGAAGTAGGGGGAGTCGATGCAGGGCTGCGCCCTGCACCCGCCGACACCACCGCAACCGCCGAAGCAAGGTCAAAAGCAGGTTTGCCGTGAGTAGGCGGGGTGGGTCCGGTTGCGGGGGGCGCTGCAAGTCCCCCTCCGGGGCCCGGCCCAGCCGCTGGCGGCTGTGCGTTCGGGCGCTTGCGAAGCAGTGCTTCGCAAGCAAAGCGCCCTCACCCATGTAAGCTCGGTCGCCGCTTGCTCGTGTGCGCAATCCTGCGCACACGGCAAGACCGGGGTTGGGCGTCCTGCCCAACCCGCCCGAGGCATGCCTCGGGCCCATGCGGCTCACGCCCCCGCAACCGGACCCACCCCGCC